>NZ_JBYNAH010000360.1:0-2867 GCF_059781815.1 Salipiger sp.
CGGGCGGCGCTGGACGTAGCGTGGCAGTTTCATGCCGAGATCATCAGTCGTCATGCGGCCGACAGTTAGCCTGTTCGCGACGCGATGGGTACCGTTTCTGACGTGAAAGGGTCCAAAAAGGGTCCGCTGAGAACCGCCAAATTCCCTATTTTATTGGACTTTATCCAGAATTCTAGGGAAGTTGGCTCCGGCGGTAGGGATCGAACCTACGACCAATTGATTAACAGTCAACTGCTCTACCGCTGAGCTACGCCGGAACTTTTGCTTTGGAGCGCCTTGCCCCGTTGCCGGGGCGCCGCGTCCTGCGGTGTGTGGGGCGTATAGCAATCGCGACTCCGGGCGTCCAGAGGGTTTTTGGAATTTTGCAGGATTTTTTTGCGCTTCCGTTAAGTCGCTTCAAACATTGCCTTTTCCGACAGTTCCGTCAGCGCACGGGCGCGGCCGGAGGCTTGCAGATCAATGAGATGCGCCAGCACGTTGCGGGTCGCGGCGGGCAGCAGGGCGGCCGGGGTCTCGGTGTAGATGCGCGCCGCGAGACCGGCCGCATCCGATGCGCCGGCGCGCAGCGCCGCAAGGATCTGCGCCTCGCGCATCAGGCGGTGATCGCGCAGCTCTGCGAGGCGGTCGGCCGGGGTCGTGACCGGCGCGCCGTGACCGGGGTGGAACGCAGACCAGCGCCGCTCTGACAGCCGCGCCAGAGAGGACATGAAGGCGGTGAGATCGCCGTCGGGCGGCGAGACCAGCGAGCTCGCCCAGCCCATCACCACGTCGCCCGAGAACAGCAGCTCGTCCCAGGCGAAGCCCAGGTGGTTGCCGAAATGGCCCGGGGTGTGCAGCGCCTCGAGCTGCCAGCCGTCGCCCTGCACCACATCGCCATCCGCGAGGCAGAGGTCTGGCGCAAAGCCCGCGTCAACGCCCTCGCCGCCACCGACCATGCCGCTCTCGGAGAGCGCCTGCATCGCCGCGGACCGGCCCGAGGCGGCGTCGCCGAAGGCCAGCACCGGCGCGCCGGTGGCCTCGGCGAGCGGGCGGGCGAGGGGAGAGTGATCGAGATGGGCGTGCGTGACGAGAATATGCGTGATCCGCTGTCCGGGGGCTACCGCCGCGAGAATGGCGTCGAGATGAGGCGCGAGCAGCGGGCCCGGATCGATCACCGCAAGCCCGCGCGTGCCCAGGAGATAGGTGTTGGTGCCGCGATAGGTCATCGGCGAGGCGTTCGGCGCCAGGATCCGGCGCAGGCCGGGGGCGAGGGTCTCGGGCACGCCGGGGAGGGGGCGAAAATCCGGTTGCGGGTCCTGCATCTTTCGGGGCTTTCTGGCTGACAGTCGCACCAGAGGTAACGCATGTCCTTCCAATGGCTCAAACGCTATGTGCCCCGCGGTCTCTACGGGCGGGCGGCGCTGATCCTGATCCTGCCGGTGGTGACGTTGCAACTGGTGGTCTCGGTGGTCTTCGTGCAACGCCATTTCGAGGGGGTGTCGAGCCAGATGAGCCGCGACCTCGCCCGCGAGATCAAGCTGGTGCTCGAGCATCCGGAGCTGGCGCCGGCGCTGGATCTGACCCTGACACAGGTCGACGAGAGCGCCTTGCCCGAGGACAGCCAGCGGCGCTGGTTCGACTTTTCGGGGCTGGTGGTGACGCAGACGCTGGAGCGGGCGATTCCGGGGCTCGAGCGGATCCTGCTGCCCGACGATTTCGACGTCGTGCTCTATGTGCGCGGCGACGACGGTCTCACCGAGGTGCAGGTGCTGCGCCGCCGGGCCTCGCCGACCAACGCGCACCAGCTGTTCGTCAACATGATGGTGTTCGGCGTGCTGATGACGCTGATCGCCTTTCTCTACCTGCGCAACCAGCTTCGGCCGATCACCCGTCTCGCGCAGGCGGCAGAGGCGTTCGGGCGGGGCCGGCATGCGCCCTACGCGCCCTCCGGCGCGGTCGAAGTGCGGGCTGCGGGCAACGCTTTTCTCGACATGCGCAACCGGATCGAGCGGCAGATCGAGCAGCGCACGATGATGCTGTCGGGGGTGAGCCACGACCTGCGCACGCCGCTGACGCGGCTGCGGCTCGGGCTGTCGATGCTCGACGACGAAGACCGCGAGCCGCTGGAGCGCGATGTCGAGGACATGCAGCGCTTGATCGACGCCTTTCTCGACTTCGCGCGCGGAGACGCGCTGACCGCGGCGGCCGAACCCACCGATCCGGTGGCGCTGGCCGAGAGCGTGGTCGAGGACGCGCAGCGCGGCGGGCGGCAGGTGCGGCTGGCGCAGGTCGAGGGCGAGGGCGAGGTGTCGCTGCGGCCGGTGGCGATGCGGCGGGCGCTCGAGAATCTCGTCGGCAACGCGGTGCGCTACGGCACACGATGCGAGGTTTCGGTGACGCTCAGCGACAAGAGCCTGCGGCTCCGGGTCGAGGATGACGGGCCGGGGATTCCCGCCGACCGGCGCGAGGAGGCGCAGCGGCCTTTCGTGAGGCTCGATCCCTCGCGCAACCAGGACAAGGGGCCCGGCGTGGGGCTGGGGCTCGCCATCGCGGCGGATATCGCGCGGGCGCATGGCGGTGTGCTTCGGCTGGGCGAGAGCGAGACGCTGGGCGGGCTGCGCGCCGATATCGTCATCGCGCGCTGACACGCCGGGGCGGTCCCGCCGCAATTCGTCGAGAAAAGAGCCGCGCTGCCCGAGTGTTTCCCGAATTTCGTCAGAGAGCTGCACCGAATCTCTCTCATAAGGGTGGGTGCCGGTCGGCGCCGAAGGGACGGCCGGCACCATGTCCCTCTCGTGTCGGGGCGTTTGTGGTCGTGTAGGTCCGCAGCGCTCTGGCCCGTCGGTCCGGGCACCGGCCGGTCTTTCCGGTGCCCGGACATCCCCGGC
>NZ_JBYNAH010000082.1:0-1128 GCF_059781815.1 Salipiger sp.
CAGCGCCACGCGGCGGCGCTCACCGCCCGAGAGGGTGGTGACGTCGGCATCGTCGGCGGGGCAGCGCAGCGCCTCCATGGCGACGTCGATCTGGCCGTCGAGATCCCACAGGTTGTTGGCGTCGATCTCGTCCTGCAGCGCCGCCATCTCGTCGGCGGTCTCGTCGCTGTAGTTCATCGCCAGCTCGTTGAAGCGGTCGAGCTTGGCCTTCTTCTCGGCGACGCCGAGCATGACGTTCTCGCGCACGGTGAGCTCGGGCTCGAGATGCGGCTCCTGCGGCAGGTAGCCGACCTTGGCGCCCTCGGCGGCCCAGGCCTCGCCGGTGAAATCCTTGTCGATGCCGGCCATGATTCGCATCAGGGTCGACTTACCGGCGCCGTTGACGCCGACGACACCGATCTTCACACCCGGCAGAAAGCTCAGGCGGATGTTTTCGAAGCACTTCTTGCCGCCCGGATAGGTCTTGGAGACGCCATCCATGTGGTAGACGTACTGATAGCTGGCCATGCTGTCCTCCGGTGACTGGTCGGGCGTCTGTATCGCACCGGGGCAGGGGAATGCAAAGCCCCTGACGGTTCGGGCATCAGAGGCAACCCGGCCACGCCATGCGCAGCGTGGTCACGGAGGGTAGCGCCGGTACCGCAAAGGCGCTGCGACACTGGCGAATGACCTGTTTCCTGTTGTCATTGCAGCCTGTTCCGGTGTCTTTTGCCGCCACTTCGGAACGGAAAGGCCGCGATGGCTTGGAATGCGCATGAAGCGGGGCTGCATCTGGTCCCGGGGATGACCGTGGGTCTGCTGGGGGGATCGTTCGATCCGCCCCATGCCGGGCACGTGCACATCACCCGCGAGGCGCTGCGCCGCTTCCGGCTCGACCGGGTGGTCTGGCTGGTGAGCCCGGGCAACCCGCTCAAGGCGCACGGGCCGGCGCCGCTGCCCGAGCGCATCGCGGCGGCGCGGCGGATCATGGCGCATCCGCGGGTGATCGTGAGCGATGTCGAGCGTCTGCTCGGCACCCGCCACACCGCGCGGACGCTGGCGCATCTGCAGGCGCGCTTTCCGGGGGTGCGTTTCGTCTGGCTGATGGGCGCCGACAACCTCGCGCAGCTGCACCGCTGGGAAGACTGG
>NZ_JBYNAH010000082.1:1138-19214 GCF_059781815.1 Salipiger sp.
ATCATGGAGCGGGTGCCGGTGGGGGTGCTGGCGCGTCCGGGCAGCCGGATGGCGGCGCGCGGCTCGGTGGCGGCGGATGTCTACCGCCACGCCCGCCTGCCCGATCGCGCCGCGGGGCTCTTGGCGCGAAGCGTGCCGCCGGCCTGGAGCTTCGTCAACGTGCCGATGGTGGACCTGAGCTCGACCGAACTGCGGGGCGCCGCGGGCAACCCGGCGGGCAGCAAAAAGTGATCATCCGCGGCCAAGGCGCCGCTTGTCGGCAGACAATCGCTGCGGTTAGATCGGTGCTATGAAACAAGGCATCTCCAGGCGTGCATTCCTGACGTCTCTGGCCGCGGCCGGTGCAAGCGCCGCGCTGCCCGCATGGGCCTCCGCCCCCGCCGCTTCGCTTCGTCCGGTCGCGCGCGGCGAGGATCTGCGCCTGCGCAACCTCAAGACGCCGGAAGAGCTCATCGCCTCGGCGCGGCTCGACGGCGCGGTCGGCTTCGCGGTGATCAATCTCGCCACCGGGGCGGTGATCGAGCAGCATGCGGGCGAGACCGGGCTGCCCCCGGCCAGCGTGGCCAAGGCACTCACCGCGTCCTACGCGCTCGACACGCTTGGGCCCGACTATCGCTTTCCGACCGAGGTGATTGCCACCGGTGCATTGAAGGACGGCGTGATCGAGGGCGATCTGGTGCTCGTCGGCGGCGGCGATCCGACCCTCGATACCGACGGGCTGGCGGAGCTTGCGGCGCAGCTTGCCGAGGCCGGGGTCAAGGGCGTGTCGGGCAAGTTCCGGGTCTGTGGCTCGGCGCTTCCCTTCACCCGCACCATCGACCCGGGCCAGCCGCCGCATCTGGGCTACAGCCCGGCGGTCTCGGGGCTGAACCTCAATTTCAACCGGGTGCATTTCGAGTGGAAGAAGGCCGGTGGCGACTACAATGTCACCATGGACGCGCCTTCGAACACGCTGCGCCCGGCGGTGCGAATGGCCCGCATGGGCGTCGTGTCGCGCAGCCTGCCGGTCTATACCTACACCGACAGCGGCGCCCGCGACGAGTGGACGGTGGCGCGCGGTGCGCTGGGCAATGGCGGGGCGCGCTGGCTGCCGGTGCGCAAGCCCGAACTCTACGCGGGCGAGGTCTTCCAGGCGCTTGCAGGCGGGCGGGGCGTGACGCTGCCGGCGCCCGAGGTGGTGCTGGCCCGGCCCGATGGCGTGACGCTGGCCCGCCGCGAGAGCGACGTGCTGCGCGAGATCCTGCGCGATATGCTGAAATACTCGACCAACCTCACCGCCGAGATCGTCGGCCAGACCGCCACACGGGTGCGCAAGGGCATGGTGACCTCGCTCGAGACCTCGGCGGCGGCGATGAACGAATGGGCCCGCGAGGAGCTGGGCCTGACCCATGTGGCGATGGTCGATCACTCGGGGCTGAGCGGGCTGAGCCGGGTGGCGGCGGTCGACATGGCGACGGCGATGAAGGCGCTGCGCACGCGGCTCGAGCTGAAGCCGCTGCTGAAGCCCTTCAATATCCGCGACGCGCAGGGGCGGACGGTCGACAACCACCCGGTGAAGGTGCATGCCAAGACCGGCACGCTGAACTTTGTCAGCGGGCTCTCGGGCTTTGCCGACCTGGCGGATGGCTCGGAGCTGGCCTTTGCGATTTTCTGCGGCGATATCGAGCGCCGCGATGCGCTGGGCATGGAAGAGCGCGAGCGCCCCGAGGGCGCGCGGTCGTGGAACTCGCGGGCCAAGATGCTGCAATCGCGGCTGATCGAGCGCTGGGCGGTGCTGGCGAGCGCCTGCGGCCCCTATGCGAGGGCCCTCAGGCGGCATGAATGACGGTTGCGGCCGTCAGTCTTTGCTCAGAACCCTGCCAGAGACCTGGCCGAGATCCCGGCGGCGCCGAGGATCGGCAGCAGGCAGAGGATGGCGGCGCCCAGCAGGGTGAGACGAATGCGGTTCATGGGACACTCCCGGATCAAAAAGGCACTTTGAAGAAACGAACGGCGGTAATTGCCGCGTTTCAGCCTGACTGACGCGAGGGATTATGTAAAGTTATGGAATGCCCGACCTTGCTCGGCAGGCGCGTCTCCGCTCATGGCGACTTTGCGACGCGCCCGCTGTCGGGTGTCAGGCCGGCAGGTGCCGGGCGCGGGCGCCGCGCTCGATGGCGGCGGCGTGCAGGCGGTCGATGTCGAGCTCGTAGCGGATCTCTTCCAGGAGCCGCAGCTCTTCCTCGCGCAGGGTGCCGTCGGCGGCGGCCACGTCGCAGGCCAGCGCATAGGCGGTCTCGAACAGACGCTCGGGGAGGTTGTCGCGGATCAGGCCGAACAGCGCATCGAGCCCGTCTTCCTGATCGAAGAGCTGGAACACGAGGTCCGACATGTTGCGGATGCGGTCGATATCGTACTCGGCGAAGATCGGCAGCATGTTCACCGACGACTCGATCTTCACGAGTTCCGCGGTGCGAATGTTCTGGTCCGAGGCCGAGACGGCAATCATCAGGGCGACGAGACAATCCTGGGACGTCAGCGGGTGCGGGGTGACTTCGTTCACGGCTGCTCTTTCTTCGATTGACCCTTTGAGCGCAATTTATTGACCGCGCCCCTCGTCTGCAATAGGACGCGGGCGCATCCGCCCCGGACTCACCGCGGGCGGCCTATCCCCCCGTGTCCCTATCACACGCGATCCAATGGAGTGTTTCAGATGTCTGATCTGCGCGAAGCCGCGATGAGTTCGAAGGCCTGGCCCTTTGAAGAGGCGCGCCGCGTCCTGAAACGCTACGAGAAAAAGCCGCCCGAGAAGGGCTACGTTCTGTTCGAGACCGGCTACGGTCCCTCGGGCCTGCCGCATATCGGCACCTTCGGCGAGGTCGCGCGGACCACGATGATCCGCCGTGCCTTCGAGCTGATCTCGGACATCCCGACCCGTCTGATCTGTTTCTCGGACGACATGGACGGCATGCGCAAGGTGCCCGAGAACGTTCCGAACCAGGAGCTTCTGCACGCCAACCTGCAGCGCCCGCTGACCTCGGTGCCGGACCCGTTCGAGGAATTCGAAAGCTTCGGCCACCACAACAACGCCATGCTGCGCCGCTTCCTCGACACCTTCGGCTTCCAGTACGAGTTTTACTCGGCGACCGAGTTCTACAAGACCGGCCAGTTCGACGAGATCCTGCTGCGCTGCGCCGAGAAGTATGATGACCTGATGGCCATCATGCTGAAATCGCTGCGTGACGAGCGGGCATCGACCTACTCGATCTTCCTGCCGATCCACCCCGAGAGCGGCCGGGTGCTCTATGTGCCGATGAAGCATGTGGACGCCAAGGAAGGCACCATCACCTTTGACGACGATGACGGCAAGGAATGGACCCTGCCGGTCACCGGCGGCAACGTGAAGCTGCAGTGGAAGCCCGATTTCGGCGCCCGCTGGGCGGCGCTCGAGGTCGATTTCGAGATGTACGGCAAGGACCACTCGACCAACACGCCGATCTATGACGGCATCTGCCGGACCCTCGGCGTGCGTGCGCCCGAGCACTTCACCTACGAACTGTTCCTCGACGATCAGGGCCAGAAGATCTCGAAGTCGAAGGGCAACGGCCTGTCGATCGACGAGTGGCTGACCTATGCCTCGACCGAGTCGCTGTCGTACTTCATGTACCAGAAGCCCAAGACCGCGAAGCGGCTGTGGTGGGACGTGATCCCCAAGGCTGTCGACGAGTATCACCAGCAGCTCCGCGCCTTCCCGACGCAGGACGCCAAGGGCCAGCTCAACAACCCGGTCTGGCACATCCACGGCGGCGACGTGCCCGAGTCGAAGATGGTGGTGCCGTTCTCGATGCTGCTCAACCTCGCCTCGGCCGCCGGGGCCGAGGACAAGGAGACCATGTGGGGCTTCATCCGCCGCTATGCCCCCGAGGCGAGCCCGGAGAGCCATCCCGACATGGATCAGGCCGCCGGTTTCGCGGTCCGCTACTACGACGATTTCGTCAAGCCCACCAAGCAGTTCCGCGCCCCCGACGAGAAGGAGCGGGCGGCGATGGAAGACCTCGCGGGCCGTCTGCGCGGTTACGATGGCGAGGTCTCGGACGAGGCGCTGCAGACGCTGGTCTTCGCGGTCGGCAAGGAGCACGGTTTCGAGAACCTGCGCGACTGGTTCAAGGCGCTTTACGAGGTGCTGCTGGGCCAGAGCCAGGGCCCGCGCTTCGGCGGCTTCATCGCGCTTTACGGCGTCGACGAGACCGTGGCGCTGATCGAGAAGGGCCTCGCCGGCGCGCTCGGCTGAGCCCGCGTCGGTTTTGACCGGTTGACCGCTTGCGCTACCTTCTCTGCACGAGGAGGTAGCGTGATGCGGAAATGGGTGATGAGTTTGATCGTGGGGCTGGCGCTGTCCGGGCCCGCGATCGCACAGGACGACGCGGCGATCGAAGGCGTGATCCGCCAGCAGCTCGATGCGTTTGTCGCCGGTGATGTCGACACCGCCTGGGGCTTTGCCAGCCCCGAGATCCAGCGTCTTTTCGGCAATCCCGAGAATTTCGGCCGCATGGTCGAGCGCGGCTATCCCATGGTCTGGGCACCCGGCGACGTGCGCTTCGGGGCGCTGTCGCAAAGCGATGGCGGGCTCTGGCAGACGGTGATCGTGCAGGATGCCGAGGGCGCGCTGCACGCGCTGCAATACCAGATGGAACAGATCGACGGGAACTGGCGAATCGCTGGCGTGCGCTTCGCGCCGGTGCCGCAGGTCTCGGCCTAAGCCCCGCGATCCGGGAAAGCAGCTTTCGGCCTCCGTCCGTCCGTTGCGCGGCGGGCGGTCCGCGGAGCGGTGGCCGCAGATCCTCTTAACGCCTCAAAGTTATCTGCAATTTGCGCGGGATTTCACGCCGCCCGCGCGGCGGCGGTCCCTTGCGCAGTGCGGGCAACAGAGGATCGAACGGATGAACAAGGCGGTAACCGATGGCGTGGTCTTCATGCCGACACCCTTCTCGGACGGGCTGGACGTCTGGTCGCGCAGCGACGGCACGCCGGGCTCGGACAGCTATGACGGCTTCGCCAACGCCGCCTACGTGCCCGCCGACGCGGATTTCGCCGGCTGCCTCGAGATCCTCAAGACCGAGGCCACGCAGCGCCTGCGCTACATGGGCGACACCCCGATCCTGCCGGGCTGCTACCTGCGCGTGACGGCCCGGGTGAAGGCGATCTCGGGGGTGATGCCCGCCGTGCGCATCGGCGCGTGGGCCGGGCGCGACAACGGCACCGAGGTCACCGGGCTCACCGTCACCGGCCCCTCGGTGCAGCTCACCAGCTATGGCGCGGTGGTCGAGGTCTCGGCCATCGTCGGCGTCGGCAATCGCGGCGGCGTCGACATGGTCTGGGGCACCGAGCCGGATCTCGGGCATTTTGGCCTCGACCTGACGGGCGGCAATGGCGGCGTGGTGCGGATCGACGACATCGTCATCGAGGACATCACCAGCGTTTTCCTGCGCGACCTGATGAACTGGGTCGATGTGCGCGACTACGGCGCGGTGGGCGACGGCAGCACCGACGACAGCGCCGCCTTCGAGGCCGCCGACGCGGCGGCGAACGGGCGCAAGGTTCTCGTCTCGGCGGGCAGCTACCGGCTGGCGAACTCTGTGACGTTCGAGAACCACGTGGAGTTCGAGGGCAGCGTCACCATGCCCGATGCGGCCATCCTGTCGCTGACCAAGGATTTCGAGCTGTCGCCCTATGTCGATGCCTTCGGCGGTGACGAGGAGACGGCGCTGAAGAAGGGCCTTCAGTCTCTGCTCAACAACGCCGACCACGAAAGTTTCGATCTGTCCGGGCGCCGGGTCTCGCTGACGGCGCCGATCGACGTGCAGGCGGCGGTGAACAATCGCGATACCTTTGCCCAGCGGCGGGTGCTGCGCAACGGTCAGCTCCGGGCCGAGGCCGGTCCCGGCTGGGACAGCGAAACCGTCACCAGCCAGGCGACCTACTCTGCATCGAACCAGTGGCAACTGACCAATGTCGCCAACATCGCGAACATCGAGATTGGCAGCCTCATCGAGGCGGCGGGCGTGGGGCGCGAGATCTATGTGAAGGCGGTCAATGTCGGCGCCCAGAGCCTGACCCTGTCGCAGCCGCTCTCGGATGCGGTCGGCACCCAGAGCTACAGCTTCACGCGGTTCCGGTATCTGCTCGACTTCAGTGGCTTCAGCCGGATCGACAAGTTCGAGATCGAGGATGTCGAGTTCGTCTGCAACGAGCTTTGCAGCGGGCTGATGCTGGCGCGCTCGGGCGTGGTCAACGTGGTGCGCAACTGCGTGTTCAACCGGCCCAAGGATCGTGGCATCAGCTCTGCCGGCTCCGCCTGTCAGGGCATCCTGATCGACTACAACCAGTTCATCACCGCCGAAGGGGGGCTGACCACGCAGAACCGCAAATCGGTCGCGATCAATACCAACTCCAACGACGTCAAGATCCGCAACAACCGCGCCTCGCAGTTCCGCCATTTCGCGGTGGTTTCGGGCGGCAACGGGGTGATCGCCAACAACCACTTCTTTCAGGGCGACGCCAGCGGCATTCGCAGCGCCGGGATCGTTCTCTGCCTGAAGAACACCAACACCACGATTTCGGGAAACTACGTCGACAACTGCTTCATCGAGTGGACCAACGAGCGCGACCCGGCGCCAGATTTCGTTTCGGGGTTCGGGTTCTCCGGACTGTCGGTGACGAACAACGTGTTCCTGTGCTCCGACATGTCGCAGCAGTTCTCGTTCATCATTGTGAAGCCTTACGGCCAGAACCACCGGGTCAACGGCCTCAACGTGTCGGGCAACCTGTTCCGGGCTTCGGGCGGGACGATCAACCGGGTCGACCGGGTGGACACCTCGTTTGCCGGGCTCGATCTGTCGGCGATGCGCAACATCCATTTCACCAACAACACCTATCTCAACGTGCATAACGGGGTCGAAAACCCGTTGCTGCTCACCCATGCGCAGAACACCCATGCGCAGACCTGGGTGATCGACACCGCGGACCGCTTGCCGTTCAACGGCTACACCATGGAGGTCGAGAGCCTCGTGCTGCGCTCGCGTCCGCGAGATGCCAGCAACGTGAGCCTCTTCGCCACGCCCTACACCTCGGTGCGCGAGGGCGGCGGGCAGGATCAGGTGCACGCGATCTGGCCCGAGCCGGTGCTGGGCGATGTCACCCTGCGGGTGCGCATGGACAACTGAGCGTCGCGTCGCGGCGCGGTGGCGGCCGGTGCCCGGGAGGGCGCCGGCCGTTTGCGTGTCAGGCCGCGAGATCCTCCGGGGTGAGCACGAACGCCTTGCCGAAGCCGCCATTGAGCAGCCCGCGGCGGATCTCGAAGCGCAACAGCGAGAAATCCGCAAAGCCGATATAGAGCTTCGCCTTGGGCTGAAGGCTCAGGTAATGCTCCGCCAGCGCCGCGTGGTCGGCCTCGCCATGCCGGATGAACCGGGCACCGGCCTGCAGGCTGAGGCGCGGATGGGTGAGCGGATCGCCCTTCGGTCCGGGCTCGCCCAGCAGCAGCGCGCAGGCCGGATCGGCCTTGAGCGCGGCGGCGTGGAAGGCGAGGTCGGAGACCAGGCTCAGCGGCAGCCCGTCAGGGCCGGGCACCACCGAGACCCGGCTGACCATCGGCGTCTGGGTCTCGGGATCGGTGACGGCCAGCGCCGCGAAGCGGGCGGCGGCGATGAGGTCGCGGGCGAGGGCGCGGGCCTCGTCGTCGGTGGGGCGGATGGGGTCTGTCATGGCGGCGAGACTAGCGCGGCGCGGCGGCGGGCGGAAGCGGCTCAGAACTCGGCCCAGAGGCCGAAGGTGAGGCCCATCGACGTGTCGCCAAGCAAGCCGTAGCTGCCGCCGATCTGCGTCTTCAACCGCTTGGTGAGCGGCTGTACGAGCGTTGGCTCGATGCGGATGAAGGGCGGATCGCCGAATTGCTGCCCGGTCTGGAACTGCATGACGAGCTTGCGCTCTTGCCAGAGGTTCACCCCCCAGGTGAGGTCGAGCTTGTAGTCCGTCTCGCCGCTGCCGAGCGAGATTTCCGCCAGCCCGTCGGCAGAAAGCCAGCCGTGGTTCAGGCCAAGCCCGAGAGACAGCCCGGGGCGCAGCACCATGTCGCCCTCGATCTGGCCCAGCCCCAGCTCGGCGGCGAGCTTGAGCCGTCGGTCGCTGCGCCCGAGCGGCATCCGGATGAAGGCGACGTCCTTGCCGCCGCCCGAGATCGCCCGGCCCAGATCGAGCCCCATGGTGAGCCGCTCGGTCAGCCCGTATTCGAGATAGAGCGTGTAATATTCTCCGGTCGGTTCGTACGAGGTCCAGGTGCTGATGTCCTGCGGCCAGGACAGGCGCACAAGGGAGCTGGCGAACAGCCGCCCCTCTTCGCGCGGCCAAGCCCCGGCGTCAGCGCCACCGGCAAGACCGGCCAGCGCAAGCGCCATCGCCAGAACCTTGCCGATCCCCATCGCGGATTTCCCTTGCCACCGGAAAACCTTGCGTCCAGCGTAGTTAACGCGCCGTTAAGCGGCGCTTTACCGGCGGCGGCTTTTGCCTATGCTGCAGGTGCAAGGCAATCGCCGAGGGCGAAGCAGGGGGACGGCAATGGCAGGATCGGTGATCACGGTGGCGCAGCAGAAGGGCGGGTCGGGCAAGACCACGCTCTCGGCCAATCTGGCGATCGGTCTGCGCCTGGCGGGGCACTCGGTTGCGCTGATCGATACCGATCCGCAGGGCAGCCTCGGGCGTTGGTTCATGACCCGGCTCGAGCACAATCCCGACGCGGTCGAAGGGCTCGAGTTCGCCACCTCCTCGGCCTGGGGCATCACCTATGAATGCCGCAAGCTGGCCGAGCGCTTTGATGTCGTCATCGTCGACACTCCGCCCAAGGCCGACAGCGACCTGCGCCCGGCGCTGCGCGCCGCCGATCTGGTGCTGGTGCCGGTCTCGATGAGCCATCTCGACCTCTGGGCCACGGAGAGCGTGCTCGATCTTGCCCGCCGTGAGAATCGCGAGGTGATGATGGTGATGAACCGGACCCGTCCGGGCACGCGGCTCTCGGGCGAGATCACTGCAGCGGCCAACAAGATGGCCGCCCGCATCGCCGAGGCGCAGCTGGGCAACCGGGTGGGCTATGCCGAGGCCTTCGGGCACGGGCTCAGCGCCGCCGAGGGCCGCAAGACGCCCGCGCGCGGAGAGGTCGAGGCGCTGTCGGCAGAGGTGGCGCAGGTGCTGGCGAACGGGTAAAGGGGGCTTCGAGCCCCTGTGTCCTGAGCCGGGGGCGTGCCCCGGAGAAGAGCCCATGACCGATCACGCCGCCCTTGCCGAGACCATCCGCCGCCACGAGGCCGCGCAGGGCCAGCCGATCTCGCGGCTGGGCTATTTCTGCGCCCCGTTCCGGCCCGCGGTGGGGCCATTCTCGGATCGTGTCATCAAGGTCTATCGCGGTCTGCCCGATGCCGCTGCGCTCGACCGTCTCGCGGCGGCGCATGACGATTACGTCGCCGCCCTGCGCGAGACCGGCGTGCCGCTGCCGGAGACCGAGTTCCTGCTGCTCGAGAGCGACGGCGCGCGGGTGCCGGTGATCGTGCAGGAGGCGCTGCCCGAGGCGGCGCTGATGCGCCCGCGGATGCAGGCCGAGGGGCTGGAGTCGACGCTGGAGATGATGGAGGCCGCGGGCCAGGTCATCGCAAGGTTCTGGAACGCTGCCGACCGTTTCGAGACCCGCATCGGCTTTCACCCCTCGATCCGCAACTTTGCGGTCGTCGACGGCACCGCGGTGTTCTACGACACCTTCCCGCCGCTGATCCATTACAGCCGCGACGAGATGGGGCGGATGCTGCTGCTGTTCTCGGAGAAACGCCTGATGCGGCTGGTGGGCCCCTTGATGCGCAAGCGGGTGACCGGCATCCAGGACGAGTGGTACTCGGCCCCCGAGACGCTGGTCGGACTGGTGGGCTCGGCCTGCCGGCTGCGGCCCGAGCATGGCGAGCACTACCTCGCCTGGGGGCGCGAGTTTGCCGCGCGCGAGATGCCGCGCTGGCAGGACGAGGCGATTGCGGGGATGCAGGAGATGCCGCGCCTGCCGGGCTACTGGACCGGTTTCCGCAAGCTGCTGGGCCTTCAGGGCGAGCCCAACGTCTGACTGGGAAGAATTTTCACTGAAAATTCTTGGACGTCGCGCGGGGTGAGGAAGATTTTTCGCAGGAAAAATCTTCGTGCCGCTGCGCCCTAGACGTTCGGCTCGATCGAGCCCATCACGGTGAGGAAGACCTCCTCGGGCAGCGCCGCGGCGAGGCAGTCGCGCAGGATCGGCCACTCGTCCTCGTCATCCTCGGCGATCTCGCGCAGGTCCATGATGACGTCATGCACGCCGTGGGTCAGAACGCCGAGTCGGTCTCCGCTCGACAGCGCGGTGTCGAGATACTCGTCGAAGGCTTCGCCGAACACCTCCGGCGGCAGCCCATGCATTTCAAGCTGGTAGGCTTGCCAGGCGAGGATCACCGCCCGCTTGTCGAGCAGGCTCAGCTGAGCCTCTGCCTGCCGGACAGCGGGCGGGATCCGTCGGGTCATGATCAGACGATCTTGATGCCGGCCTTCTCGGCATCCGCAAGGAACGCCGCGAGGCCCTTGTCGGTCAGCACGTGATTGGCCATCGCCTTGATCACCGCCGGCGGCGCGGTGGCCACGTCGGCGCCGATCTTGGCGCAATCGGACATGTGGTTGGCGCTACGGATCGAGGCGGCGAGGATCTGGGTCTCGAAGCCGTAGTTGTCATAGATCTGGCGGATGTCGGCGATCAGCTCGAGCCCGTCGATGTTGATGTCGTCGAGGCGACCGACGAAGGGCGAGATGAAGGTCGCGCCGGCCTTGGCCGCGAGAAGCGCCTGGTTGGCCGAGAAGCAGAGCGTCACGTTCACCATCTTGCCTTCCGAGGTGAAGGTCTTGCAGGCGCGCAGGCCGTCGAGGGTCAGCGGCACCTTGATGGCGATGTTCGGCGCGATCTCGGCCAGCTTGCGGCCTTCCTCGACCATCGCCTCATACTCGGTGGCGACCACCTCGGCCGAAACCGGGCCGTCGACCATGTCGCAGATTTCCTTGGTAACTTCGAGGATGTCACGGCCGGACTTGGCGATCAGCGAGGGGTTGGTGGTCACACCGTCCACGAGGCCCAGATCGTTGAGCTCGCGGATCGCGTCCACGTCGGCGGTGTCTACGAAAAATTTCATCGGCGTCAGCCCTCCCGGCTTTGCTTGGCATTCGGTCGCGCGTGTCATACCCCATGCAGGGGCCCTCAGGAAGCCCCTGAAGTTTTGCGCTAACGGAAACCCTGCAGATGGATGCGTTCTACGACGAAGGCACGCTGGTTGCCGTGCTGACCACGCAGCCGCTGGACCGGCTGCTCGACTACAAGGCGCCCGAGGGTGGCTGCTGGGAGGGCGCCTTCGTCGAGGTGCCGCTCGGGCCGCGCAAGGTGCTGGGCGTGGTCTGGGGGCCGGGCAAGGGCGATTTCGACTATGCCAAGGTGCGGCCCGTCACCCGGGTGCTCGACGTGGCGCCGATGCGCGCCGAGCTGCGCAGCTTCCTCGAACGCGCCGGCGAGTACACCCTGACGCCGCTCACCGCGATGCTGCGGCTCGCCACCCGCGCGCCGGGGCTGGGCGAGGCGCCCTCGATGCGCAAGATCTACCGGCTGGGCGATGCGGAACCCGAGCGCCTGACCGACGCGCGCCGCAGGGTGCTCGAGGTGCTCGCCGACATCGGCGGGCTGGCACTGACCCAGGGCGAGCTCGCCGAGGCGGCGGGGGTGACGCCCTCCGTCATCAAGGGACTCGCCAAGATGGGCGCGGTGCGCGAGGAGGAGGCGCCGCGCGACACCGCCTTCCCGCGGCTCGATCCCGATTACGGCGGCAAGACGCTGGCAGAGGATCAGGCGCTCGCGGCGCAGAGCCTGCGCGAGGGCGTGGCCTCGGGGCGCTACGGCACGGTGCTGCTCAAGGGGGTGACCGGCTCGGGCAAGACCGAGGTCTATCTCGAAGCGGTGGCGGAGTGCCTGGCGCAGGGGCGGCAGGCGCTGGTGCTGCTGCCCGAGATCGCGCTGACCTCGGAGTTCCTCACCCGGGTCGAGGCGCGCTTCGGCGCCAAGCCCGCCGAGTGGCACTCGGGCGTCACGGTGACCGAGCGCCGGCGGGTCTGGAAGCAGGTGGCGCAGGGCGGGGCGCAGCTCGTCGTGGGGGCGCGCTCGGCGCTGTTCCTGCCGTTCCGGGATCTCGGGCTGACGGTTGTCGACGAGGAACACGACACCTCCTACAAGCAGGACGAGGGCGTGCTCTACAACGCCCGCGACATGGCGGTGCTGCGCGCCTCGATCTGCGCGGGCCGGGTGGTGCTGGCCTCGGCCACGCCCTCGCTCGAGAGCTGGGCCAATGCCGATGCCGGCAAGTACCAGCGGCTCGATCTGGTCTCGCGCTTCGGCGCCTCGGTGATGCCCGAGATGCGCTCCATCGACATGCGGGCCGAGACGCTGCCCTCGAACCGCTGGGTTTCGCCTTCGCTGCAATCGGAGGTGCTGGCGCGCATCGAGCGCGGCGAGCAGGCGATGCTGTTTCTCAACCGGCGCGGCTATGCGCCGGTGACGATCTGCCGAGCCTGCGGCCACCAGATCGGCTGCCCGCATTGCGACGCGCGCATGGTCGAGCACCGCTTCCTGCAGCGCCTCGTCTGCCACCAGTGCGGCGAGACCGTCCCGAAGCCGGAGACCTGCCCGTCTTGCGAGGCGGAGGACAAGCTGGCGGCGGTGGGGCCCGGGGTCGAGCGGCTGGCCGAAGAGGCGGCGGAGCTGTTCCCGCAGGCGCGGCTGGCGGTGCTGTCCTCGGATCTCTTCGGCTCGGCGCGGGCGCTGAAGGAGGAGATCGAGAAGATCGCCTCCGGTGGCGCCGACATCGTCATCGGCACGCAGCTGGTGGCCAAGGGGCATAACTTCCCGCTGCTGACGCTGGTGGGGGTGATCGACGCCGATCTCGGGCTTCAGGGCTCGGACCTGCGCGCCGCCGAGCGCACCTTCCAGCTGATGCGGCAGGTGGCGGGGCGCGCCGGGCGCGCCGAGCGGCCCGGGGTGGCGCTCCTGCAGACCTACCAGCCCGAGCACCCGGTGATCCGGGCGATCCTGTCGGGCGACGAAGAGGGGTTTTGGCAGGCCGAGGCCGAGGAGCGTCGGGCTGCCGGCATGCCGCCCTACGGCCGGCTCGCCGGGGTGATCCTGTCCTCGACCGAGGCGCAGGAGGTGTTCGATCTCGGCAACGCCATGGCGCGGCAGGACGCGCCGCTGCGCCGCATCGGGGCGCAGGTCTACGGGCCCGCGCCGGCGCCCATCGCCAAGGTGCGCGGGCGGCACCGGGTGCGGCTGCTGGTCAAGGCGCCCAAGGGCGCGGCGCTGCAGCCGGCGCTGGCCGACTGGGCCGGGCAGTTCCGGCTGAGGGGCGAGCTGCGCATGGCGATCGATATCGACCCGCAGAACTTCTTCTGACCGGAGCGCGACCGGTCGGTCCCCGCGCGGCTTGAGAGGGCGGAGAGGGGGCCAGCCCCCTCTTGACGCTGTGCGCCAATTCACCCCCGAGGTATTTTGAAACCAGAGAAGGCATGGGGGAGCGCCCCTGGCTTCTCTTCGTCAAAAATACTCCCGCCGGAGGCAGGCCGTCCACTGTGGCCGGGCGCGGCGCATGTCGTGGGCTTGTCGGCAGGGCAGGACGACAGGATGGCGTCTTTGGCGCAGTCGGGGGCTTGTTTTTTGCCGTTGCCTTGTTTGTCCCGCATGTGCCCTCTACATCTCCACGCATGAAGAGCTGGTTCCCGTTCCTGAAGAAGAAACCGACCGTGGCCGTGGTGCGCTTGCAGGGGGCCATCGGCACCGGCGGGCGTATGGCACTGTCTGACCAGAGCCTGCGGCCGCTGCTCGAGCGTGCCTTTCGCAAGGGCAAGCCCGCGGCGGTGGCGCTGGAGATCAACTCGCCCGGCGGCTCGCCGGTGCAGAGCTCGCTGATCGGGGCGCGCATCCGCAGGCTTTCCGAAGAATGCGAGGTGCCGGTCTATGCCTTCACCGAGGATGTGGCGGCCTCGGGCGGTTACTGGATCGCCTGCGCCGCAGACGAGATCCACGCCGATCCCAGCTCGATCCTCGGCTCCATCGGGGTGATCTCGGCAGGGTTCGGCGCGCATGTCTTCCTGCAGCGGCAGGGCATCGAGCGCCGGGTGCACACGGCAGGGCGCTCGAAGAGCATGCTCGATCCGTTCCGCCCCGAAAGCGAGGAAGACGTGGCGCGGCTCGACCGGTTGCTCGGCCAGCTGCACGAGACCTTCATTGCGCAGGTGAAGGACCGGCGCGGCGCCAAGCTCGCCGACAATCCGGACCTGTTCACCGGCGAGGTCTGGATCGGCAAGGCCGCCTGCGAGGTCGGGCTGGCCGATGGCGTCGGCCATCTCGTGCCGGTGATGAAAGAGAAATTCGGCGACAAGGTTCGCTTCCGCCGCTACGAGCAGAAGCGCCGCCTGCTGCCGCGGCTCGGCATGTCGCTGGCGCAGGACGCGCTCGACACGCTCGACGAGCGCGCCGCCTTTGCGAGGTTCGGTCTCTGACGTGCTGGCCAAGATCGTTGCGATATTCCTGGTGGTGATTGCCCTGCTCGGCATGTTCGGAAAGCTCCGGATGCCGGGGGCGGCCCGCCTTTCACAGATGAAATGCCCGCGTTGCGGCCGCTACCGGATCGGTAAGGGCCCCTGTGACTGCGGGAAGAAGAAGGGCTGATCATGGTCTTTGTCTACGCGGCCCTCGGCCTCGTGATCCTGCTGCTGGCGGGCGATGCGCTGGTGAAGGGCGCGGTGAACCTTTCGCTGCGGGTCGGCATCCCGGCGCTCATCGTCAGTCTCACCATCGTCGCCTTCGGCACCTCGGCGCCGGAGCTGTTGATCTCGGTGCAGGCGGCAAGGGCCGGCGTGCCGGGCATCGCGCTTGGCAACGTGGTGGGGTCAAACACCGCCAACGTGCTGCTGGTGCTGGGCATCCCGGCGCTGATCGCGGTGATGCACACCTCGGCGCATGACACCCGCAAGAGCTATGTGGTGATGCTCGGCGCCTCGGTGCTGTTCATCGCGCTGGCCTTCCGGGGCGTGTTCGACTGGTTCGCCGGGATCCTGATGCTGGCGGTGCTGGGGATCATCCTCTTCGACCAGATGCGCGAGGCCCTGCGGCACCGGCGCAACGGCAAGGCGGATGCCGAGCTTGAGGAGCTCGAAGAGCCCGAGGGCGCGGACCCGGACATGCCGTGGTGGAAGATCGCGCTGTTCCTGGCGCTGGGCCTGGTCGGGCTGCCGCTGGGCGCCGATCTGCTGATCGACAGCTCGACCGAGATCGCCAAGATGTTCGGCGTGCCGGACACGGTGATAGGCCTGACGCTGGTGGCGCTGGGAACCTCGCTGCCGGAGCTGGCCACCACCGTGATGGCGGCGATCCGCCGGCAGGCGGATGTGGCGCTCGGCAATGTCATTGGCTCGAACCTGTTCAACCTGCTCGCGATCATCGGCATCGCGGCGCTGATCAAGCCGATGCCGGTGGATCCCGAATTCCTCCGCTTCGACCTCTGGGTCATGCTCGCCGCGTCTTTGCTGCTGATCCCCTTCGTCTTCCTGAAGAAGGATCTGGGCCGCGTCTGGGGCGTGGTCTTGTCGGCGCTTTACGTGGGCTATGTCTCCATCGTGCTGATCGGTGGATGAGGGAGAGCAGAACATGACGTTGCAGGTGAAAAGGGCACTGGTCACCGGTGCGGGCAAGCGGCTGGGCCGCGCCATGGCGCTGGATCTCGCCGATCGCGGTTTCGACGTGGCGGTGCATTACGCGGGCTCGGAAGAGGCCGCGCGAGAGGTCGTGGATCTGATCCGCGCCAAGGGCCGCAAGGCCGAGGCGGTGCAGGCCGACCTGCTCGCGGAGGACGCCGCGCAGGCGCTGGTGCCGCGCGCAACCGAGGCGCTGGGCGGCGCGCTGAGCGTGCTGGTCAACAACGCCTCGATTTTTGACTATGACAATCTTGCCAGCACCACGCGCGAGAGCTGGGACCGGCATTTCGAGTCCAACCTGCGCGCGCCCTTCGTGCTGATGCAGGCGCTGGCGGCGCAGGTGCCCGAGCCGATGAGCGATGACATGGGCGAGCCGGTGGCGCAGGGCGTGGTGGTCAACATGATCGACCAGCGGGTGCGCAAGCTGACGCCGGAATTCATGAGCTACACGCTGGCCAAGTCGGCGCTCTGGACGCTCACGCAGACCGCCGCCATGGCGCTGGCGCCGAGGGTGCGGGTGAACGCGATCGGGCCCGGCCCGACGCTGCAGGGCGCCCGCCAGAGCGACGAGCATTTTGCCAAGCAGCGCGCCGCGACGGTGCTCGAGCGCGGCGCCAATCCGGCCGACATCACCGCGGCTCTGGGCTATATCCTCGCGTCGCCGGGCTTTACCGGGCAATTGCTTTGCGTGGACGGGGGGCAGCACCTCGCGTGGCAGACGCCGGACGTGCTGGGCGTCGAATGAACTGCCCCAGCGTCAGGTCGCGCGCGGGCACATGAAACTTGTGCACGGGCTCACGAAGCCGTCGTGAAGATGTTACAAAATCGTCGTGCCTTCAAGGGTTTGGCGGGTGTCCGGAAAAGTTTCGTTCGAAATCAGCAGGTTATAAAACTGCCTAAAAAACTCTCTTTTGACGGAAACCACCTTCTAACAAGGGAAAATCGCAGTTCCCCAGAAATTGCCCAAAGGATTATCCACAGGAACCGTGGATTACATAGATGTTGATCTCGCCGGTCGGGCATTGCAGCAGAGATGGGGAATCACGAGAATGAGAGCGTTCGGGCACAAACGACCATGACCGAGGAGAGCGACACCCATCAGGCGCCGGCCTTGCGCGGCTACGAGCTCATCCACTCCTATCTCAGGACGCTGGATTCGAGCCCGGGCGTCTACCGCATGCTCGATGACCAGAGCCGGGTGCTCTATGTCGGCAAGGCGCGGAATCTGAAGGCCCGGGTGTCGAACTATTCGCGCCCCTCGGCGCAGCATTCGCGGCGCATCTCGCGGATGATCTCGGAAACCGCGTCGATGATGTTCCTCACCACGCGCACCGAGACCGAGGCGCTGCTGCTCGAGCAGAACCTGATCAAGCAGCTCAAGCCCAAGTTCAACGTGCTGCTGCGCGACGACAAGTCGTTCCCCAATATTCAGGTCACCACCGAGCACGCCTTTCCGCAGATCCGCAAGCATCGCGGCGCCAAGACCGAGAAGGGCGCCTATTACGGCCCCTTCGCCAGCGCCGGCGCGGTGAACCGGACGCTGAACCAGCTGCAGAAGGCCTTCCTGTTGCGCAACTGCTCGGACTCGATGTTCGAGGGGCGCACGCGGCCCTGCCTGCTCTACCAGATCAAGCGCTGCTCGGCGCCCTGCGTCGGTTACATCTCGGAGGCGGATTACGCCGAGAGCGTGCGCGACGCCGAGCGCTTCCTGTCGGGCAAGTCGACCCGGGTGCAGGAGACGCTGGCGGCGCAGATGGCCGAGGCCTCCGAGGCGATGGAGTTCGAACGCGCGGCGGCGCTGCGCGACCGCATCCGGGCGTTGACGCAGGTGCAGACGGTGCAGGGCATCAACCCGCAGACCGTGGCCGAGGCTGACGTGATCGCGCTCCACATGGAAGGCGGGCAGGCCTGCGTGCAGGTGTTCTTCATCCGCGCCAACCAGAACTGGGGCAACAAGGATTACTACCCCCGCGTCGGCGAGGACGTGGAGCCGCAGGAGGTGCTCGAGGCCTTCATCGGCCAGTTCTACGACAGCAAGGAGCCGCCGCGCCTGCTGCTGCTCAACCACGAGATCGAGAACCCCGACCTGATGTGCCAGGCGCTGAGCGAAAAGCTCGGCCGCAAGGTCGAGATCGCGGTGCCGCTCCGGGGCGAGAAGGCCGAGCTGGTGGAGGGCGCGGCGCGCAACGCCCGCGAGAGCCTCGCCCGGCGCATGGCCGAGACCGCGACCCGTGTGCCGATCGTCGACTACCTCGTCCTGGAC
>NZ_JBYNAH010000083.1:0-14348 GCF_059781815.1 Salipiger sp.
CGTGCACGGCCTCCATAAAGGCGATGTTGGTCAGCACAGCCTCTTCATGCGGGGTCACGGCATCCGGCATCAGGGCCGGGGCACCCACTGTGTTCTGGATCGTATCGAGAAGGGTCAGGCCGGTGAAGACACGGATGGTCAGCTGCTTTTCATGGTCCGTCAGTGTGGCCCAGCTTTGGATGTCGTTGGACAGCGGCACCTTCTCGGGCAGCCAGAAATTCACCGTCAGGCGGTTCCAGACCTCGAGATCCTTCTCGTCCTGCAGGCGGTTCCAGTTGATCGCGCGGGGCACGGCGCGGGTGGCGGCGGGGGCGTTGTCCTTCATGGCGGATCTCTTCCTAAGCGTTTCGGGAGGGGCTCAGAGCGTGCAGGACACGCAGCCCTCGACCTCGGTGCCTTCCAGCGCGGTCTGGCGCAGGCGCACGTAGTAGATCGTCTTGATGCCCTTCTTCCAGGCGAGGATCTGGGCGCGGTTGATGTCGCGCGTGGTGGCCTCGGCGGGGAAGAACAGGGTCAGCGACAGGCCCTGGTCGACATGCTCGGTGGCGGCGGCATAGGTCTCGATCAGCGCCTCGGGGCCGATCTCGTAGGCGTCGCGGTAATACTCGAGATTGTCGTTGGTCATGAAGGCGGCCGGGTAGTAGACGCGGCCGATCTTGCCTTCCTTGCGAATCTCGATCTTCGACACGATCGGGTGGATCGAGGAGGTCGAGTTGTTGATGTAGCTGATCGAGCCGGTGGGCGGCACCGCCTGCAGGTTGCGGTTGTAGAGCCCGTGCTCCATGACATCGGCCTTCAGCGCCGCCCAGTCGGCGCGCGAGGGCAGGGCGATACCGTCGAAGAGCTCGGCCACGCGGTCGCTCTCGGGGAGCCAGTCGCGCTCGGTGTACTTGTCGAAGAACACGCCCGAGGCATAGTCCGACGCCGCAAAGCCCTTGAAGGTCGCGCCGCGCTCCTTGGCCAGCGCGCAGGAGGCGCGGATGGCGTGATAGGCCACGGTGGCGAAGTAGATGGAGGTGAACTCGACCCCCTCGGGGCTGCCGTAATGGATGCGCTCGCGGGCGAGGAAGCCGTGCAGGTTCATCTGGCCGAGGCCGATGGCGTGGCTCTCGTCATTGCCCTTGCGGATCGACGGCACCGCGTCGATCGCCGACATCTCCGACACCGCGGTCAGCGCCCGGATCGCCGCCTCGACGGTGGCGCCAAGGTCGCGCCCGTCCATCGTCTTGGCGATGTTGAGCGAGCCCAGGTTGCACGAGATGTCGGTGCCCATGCGGGCATAGCTGAGATCGTCGTTGAACTCCGAGGCCTCGTTGACCTGCAGGATCTCGGAGCACAGGTTCGACATGGTGATGCGCCCGTCGATCGGGTTCATCCGGTTCACCGTGTCCTCGAACATGATGTAGGGATAGCCGCTCTCGAACTGGATCTCGGCCAGCGTCTGGAAGAACGAGCGGGCGTTGATCTTGGTCTTCCGGATGCGCTTGTCCTCGACCATCTCGTCGTATTTCTCGGTGACCGAGATCTCCGAGAACGGCACGCCGTAGATCTTCTCCACGTCATGCGGCGAGAACAGGTACATCGGCTCGTTGCGCTTGGCGAGCTCGAAGGTGACGTCGGGGATCACCACGCCGAGCGACAGCGTCTTGATGCGGATTTTCTCGTCGGCATTCTCGCGCTTGGTGTCGAGAAAGCGCAGGATATCGGGGTGGTGGGCGTTGAGATAGACCGCCCCCGCGCCCTGACGCGCGCCCAGCTGATTGGCGTAGGAGAAGCTGTCTTCGAGCAGCTTCATGATCGGGATGACGCCGGAAGACTGGTTCTCGATGCCCTTGATCGGCGCGCCGTGCTCGCGGATGTTGGTCAGCATCAGGGCGACACCGCCGCCGCGCTTGCTGAGCTGCAGCGCCGAGTTGATGCCGCGGCCGATGCTTTCCATGTTGTCCTCGAGCCGCAGCAGGAAGCAGGAGATCAGCTCGCCGCGGCTCTTCTTGCCGGCGTTGAGGAAGGTGGGCGTGGCGGGCTGGAAGCGGCCCGAGAGGATCTCTTCCATGAACGACATGGCGAGATCCTGATCGCCGCGCGCCAGCGCCAGCGAGACCATCACCACGCGGTCCTCATAGCGCTCTAGGAAGCGTTTCCCGTCGCGGGTCTTGAGCGTGTAGGAGGTGTAGTACTTGAACGCGCCGAGGAAGGTCGGGAAGCGGAACTTCTTCTTGAAGGCGGCGTCCCAGATCTGCTGCAGGAACGCGCGCGGATAGGCCTCGAGCACTTCAGCCTCGTAGTAGCCCTCCTCGACGAGGTAATCGAGCTTCTCGTCGAGCGAGTGGAAGAACACCGTGTTCTGGTTGACGTGCTGCAGGAAATACTGCCGCGCGGCCATGCGGTCGGCCTCGAAGCGGATATGGCCGTCCTCGTCGTAGAGGTTCAGCATCGCATTCAGCGCGTGGTAGTCGAGCGTCTCGCTCATGCGGTCAAGCATTCGGTCCCCCAGAAGGCGTGCAGCCCGTCTCTGACGCGGGCAATGTCGGTGAGCGTGCCGGCAAGCTCGAACTTGTAGAGCAGCGGCACGGAGCATTTCTTGGCGATGACATCGGCGGCGAGGCCATAGGTGGCCCCGAAATTGCGGTTGCCGCCGCCGATGACGCCGCGCAGGCGGCGGCGGTTCTCGGGACCGTTCAGAAAGCGGATGACCTGCTTGGGCACCGCGCCGCGGCCTTCACCGTCGGCATAGGTGGGGCAGATCAGCACGTAGTCCTCGGGCAGCTCCGGCAGCGCCGCCTTGGGCGAGACGGGGATGCGGCTGGCCGCCATCCCGAGCCCGTCCACGAAGCGCGCGGTGTTGCCGCTGGCCGAGGAGAAGTAGACGATCCCCGGCATGGTTCAGGAGGCGAGCGCGCCGATCATGTCGGGGCGGAAGCCCGACCAGTGGTCTTCGCCGGCGATGACCACGGGCGCCTGGCGGTAGCCAAGCTCGGTCACGCGCGCCATCGCGTCGGCATCCTCGGTGAGGTCCACCACGTCGTAGGGCAGGCCGCGGGCATCGAGGGCGCGGGTGGTGGCGGTGCACTGCACGCAGGCGGGCTTGGAATAGACGATGATCGACATGGGCGGCGTCCTCTTTGTGGCTGGCGGGCGAGGACGCGACTTGGGCGGGTCAGCCGCGCCGACCCGGTTCCGTGACACGCCCCGAACCCACCGTTCGTGGTCAAATCCTGTTGCTTCCGGCAGGTCTCCTGACTTGCGGCTCGGCGCGTTGACCAGCCTTCCCGGGGCGAGGCCCCAGTGGCGCGATTGGTCGTGCTCGCCACTTACAGTTGCGGGGGCAGCGCCGGCGTTTCACCGGCTTCCCTCTTGCCGGCGGATGATTCCGTCGGACACCTGAAGCAACTATATCTAGACCATGTAGCCTGAGGTGCGTCAATATGCAGTTGTGCAACGGTTCGGGGCACAAGAGCTTGTGTGCCCTTGCGGGCTTGGGAATCGGATGTTTGTGGGGGCGGATTCTTTCGCTGGGGGCGGAAATTGGGTGCCTGATTTATGGGCGGACGGGCGAATGCTTGCCTTCGGACTTGCTCGACGGCGCTGTGCTCGATCCCCACTCCCGCGCGGAGCAGAGGCCGCAGGCCGCCGCGCATCGCCGGCCCGCCCCCCGGGCTGGCGATTTTTTGACGTCGGCGCAGAGTTGTGAGGTCCTTCGGATTTGGCCGGGATAAACCAAGAGGTTCGTGACGGCGGTCGCCACCCCGCGGCCCGGCGATGCGCGGCGGCGCTTGCAGCGCCTTGGTTCCGCGCGATCCCCGTTCCAATGCCGGGTCTACGACCAAGGCCACATTGCCCGCCTCCCGGGCAACCTGTAGATTCGCGCCATCCGCTGTGAAGGATGCCGACATGGCCGTACCCTCCAAGACCCCCGCCAAGCGCCTGAGCGTCGCCTTCCTTCTGGCCGACCGCTTCACCCTCTCGGCCTTCGCCAATTTCGTCGACGTGCTGCGCCTCGCCGCCGACGAGGCCGATCTCTCGCGCCCGATCCTGTGCGACTGGGTGGTGCTGTCGGACAGTCTCGAGGCGGTGCGCTCGTCCTGCGGGGTGCGGGTGCAGCCCGAGAAGCGCCTGCGCCATGCCGGGCGCTACGACTATATCGTGGTGGTCGGCGGGCTGATCGGCGACAGCGCCGCGCTGGGCCCCGAGGCGCAGGGGTTCCTGCGTCGGCAGGCCAAGGCCGGCGTGCCGCTGGTGGGGCTCTGCACCGGCGTTTTCATCCTGCAACGGCTCGGGCTGCTCAAGGGCTACCGCTGCTGCGTGAGCTGGTTCCACCATCAGGATTTCCTCGACCAGTTCGAGGCCGAGACGCCGATCTCGGATCAGATCTTCGTCGTCGACCGCGACCGCCTGACCTGTTCCGGCGGGCACGGGGCGGCGCATCTGGCGGCCTTCCTCGTGCAGCGCCATGTCGGGCAGAACGCCGCGATCAAGAGCCTCAACATCATGATGATCGACGAGGCGATGAGCGGTGAGCGTCCGCAGCCCGGGCAGGCCACGGCGCGGCGCGCCGGCGATGCGCTGGTCAAGCGCGCGGTGCTCAGGATGCAGCAGAACCTAGAACATCCGAAGACGGTGGAGGAGCTGGCGCGCGAGCTGGAGGTGGGGCGGCGCACGCTCGAGCGGCGCTTCCTCGCGGACCTGCGTCAGACGCCGCTCAAGGTCTATCTCGATCTGCGGCTCGAGCGGGCGCTGCAGCGGCTGCGCGGGTCCGATGCCACGATCACCGAGATCGCGCTGGCCTGCGGCTTCTGCGACGGGCCGCATCTGTCGCGCACCCTCAAGGCCGAGCGCGGCGTGACCCCGGCCGAATACCGCAAGGCGCAGGCGGGGCAGGGGCGCGAGGAGGCGCAGCCGCCAGTGGGCGTGCTGATGCGCGGCGCGGAGTGACCGCGCCCACGCGAATTTCAGATGAGCGAGATCAGAGCTCGACGGTGACCTTGCCGCGCGGGTTCGAGCAGCAGGCGAGGATGTAGCCTTCCTCGATCTCCTCCTCGGTGATGCCGCCGTTGTGCACCATGTGCACCTCGCCCTCGAGCTTCTTGACCTTGCAGGTGCCGCAGACACCGAAGGTGCAGCCCGACGGGATCGCCACGCCGGCGCCGCGCGCCGCGGCGAGCACGGTGTCGGTCTCGGGGCCGGAGGCGGTGACGCCGGAGATGTCGAAGGTGATCTCGGCCTGCACGTCTTCTTCCGGCAGGTCGTCTTCCGGTACCGGGGCCTCGACCAGTTCGGGGCCGGGGGTGCCGGGCGCCTGGAAGCTCTCCTGATGGTAATGCTCCATGTCGAAGCCGAGGCCCGCCAGCGCTTCGCGCACCGCGGTCATGAAGCCCTCGGGGCCGCAGCAGAACACTTCCCGCTCGAGATAGTCCGGCGCCATCAGGCCAAGCATCAGCTGGTTGAACTGGCCCTGGTAGCCGGTCCACGGCTGGAACTTGTCACGCTGCTCCACCACCCAGCGCAGATCGAGCCCCTCGATGCGCGAGGCCATATGCTCGAGCCGCTCGCGGAAGATGATTTCCGACGGCGTGCGGGCGCAGTTGACGAAGACGATGTCGCAGGTGCGGCCACGGTCGTAGAACTCGGTGGCCATCGACATCATCGGGGTGATGCCCGAGCCGGCCGAGATGAACAGGTACTTCTTGGCCGGGTGCTCGGACGCGGTGAAGCGCCCGCCCGGGCCGAGCGCGCGCAGCGTCATGCCCGGCTTGAGGTTGTCCATGATCCAGCGCGTCCCGATGCTGTCGGGCTGGGCCTTCATCGTCATCGTCAGCGACAGCGGACGCGAGGGCGAGGAAGAGATCGTGTAGGTCCGGTAGAGCGGCCCGCCGGGCACCGGCAGTTCCAGCGTCAGGAACTGCCCGGCCTTGAAGTCGAAGGGCCGGCCCGAGGGCGACTGGAAGCACACGGTGATGACATTCGCCGTCTCGGGCAGGATGGAGACGCATTCCAGCGCCTCGTCGTCGGTCCAGTGTCCCGATGCGGCGACGAGGGAGGTGGTCATGGGCAGTTACTCCGCTGCGAGGGTGGCGGGGGCGTGGGCGGTGCGCATGCGGCCGAGATACCAGTTCACGAACTGGATCACGCCGTCTTCGTGGGTGGCCGAGTAGGGGCCAGGCTCGAAGGCGGGCGAGTTGATGCCCTGCTGGTTGTCCTCGACCACGCGGCGGTCTTCGTCGTTGGTGTGCTCCCAGACCGTGGTCAGGTTCTTGAGGTCGTAATCCACGCCCTCGACCGCGTCCTTGTTGACCAGCCAGGTGGTCTGCACCTCGGTCTCCTGCGGCCCGATCGGGGTGACGCGGAAGGTGATCGAGTGATCGCTGAGGAAGTGGTTCCAGGTCGTCGGGTAGTGGAACATCAGCAGCGTGCCGGCATCGAGGAACGGGATCTGGCCGAGACGCTTCTGCACCGCGATCTTGCCCGATACGGTGTAGCTCTCGGCGCCATCCAGCAGCGGCATCCGCGCGACGCGGAACTGGCCGCCGTCATCCATCTTGAAGCGCGACGGCGCACCGGCGGCCTCGAGGCGGCTGAAGTGCTTTTCGACCTTCTCAGGGAAGGTGCCGTCGGCGCTGACGCCGGTGATGGTCGGATCCTCGGGATAGGTGCGGCAGAGGTCGGGGTGGTTGCCGGCGCAGTGATAGCACTCTCGGTTGTTCTCCCAGACCAGCTTCCAGTTGCCCTTCTCGATGATCGTCGACTGGAACGCGACCTTGGCGTCCGACAGGTCGTGCACGCCAAGATAGGGGCTCACGGTCTCGGCGAAGCCATCGAAGGCGGGGGCATCAGTGGCAAGGCAGATATAGACAAGGCCCGCCACGGTGCGGCAGTGCACCGGCTTCAGCCCGTGCTTCGACGGGTCGAAATCGGGGCCCATGTCGCGCGCCCAGAGCAGCTTGCCGTCGAGGTCGTAGGTCCACTGGTGGTAGGGGCAGGTGAGCTTGGCGACGCGGCCCTGCGCAGCCGAGCACAGCACCGAGCCGCGGTGGCGGCACGAGTTGTGGAAGGCGACGATCTGGCCCTTGCCGTCGCGGATCACGATGACGTCGTAGGCGCCGATGCGCAGGCGCTGGTAGGCGCCGGTCTTCTCGAGCATGCAGGCCGGGAAGGCATAGAGCCACTCGCGGTACCAGATCGTCTCGAGGTCGGCCTCGTAGATCTCGGGCGAGGTGTAGAACGGTTGCGCAAGCGCATGGCCGGGACGGTGCTGGCTGAGCAGTTCGGAGAGCGGGGCGGTCGGGCTGGCCATGGCGAAACTCCTGTCGCGGGAGGGCTATTTCGGCGCACAGAGCCATCCTAGTCCGAAATTGGCAATTGGCAAAATCCTCATGTGGGTTTAGTTCAATTCATGTCACGGCGGCATTTTGCTCGTTTGCGACATCCCCAGCCTGAAAGCGACGTCCAGTGCCCAAACCCTATGACTTGCCGTCCCTTGGCGATCTCGCCTGTTTCGAGGCCGCTGCCCGAAATTTAAGCTTCAAACTGGCCTCAACCGAACTCAACGTCACGCCGGCGGCGGTGAGCCATCGCATCAAGGCGCTGGAAAACGAGCTGGGACAAACGCTTTTCAACCGCCAATACCGGGGTGTCGAGCTGACCGAGGCCGGGGCGCTGCTGTTTGTCTCGCTGCAAAGGGGATTCGAAACCATCTCGGACAGCGTCACCCGGATTCGCAGCCGGCACGACCGCACCGGGGTGTCGCTGGCGGCCACCACCGCGATGAGCGGGCTCTGGCTGACCCCGCGCCTGGCGGCGTTCTGGAAGGAGCATCCGGGCGTCGCGATATCCCAGCTCATCCAGGACGACCGCAAGCCGCAGGGGGTGGACCTGTCGATCCACTATGGCGATCCGGACGCGGAGGATGACGAGACGCGGGTGCTCTTTCGCGACCGCATCCTTGCCCTCGGCACCGAGCAGTTCGCCAGGACCTATGGCATCACCCGGCTGGCGGATCTTTCCGACGTGCCGCTGATCCACACCCAGTCTGGCGTGAACCCCTATACCGAGTGGTCCGAGTGGTTCGCCTATCTCGACCGGCCGGCGCCGCGCGGCCCGGGGTTTTTCCTTAACAACTACCTCATCTCGCTGCAGGCCGCGGAAGATCATGTCGGCGCGGTGCTGGGCTGGGAAGGGCTGCTTGGCGGTCATCTCGAAAGCCGCCGACTGGTGCCGCTGGTGCCCGACGAGATGCCCTCGCCGCACCCGTTCTACCTCCGCATCCACGGCCGCGCCTCGGCCAACGCGCGGCTCTTCGCGGACTGGTTGGCGGAGCACTGAGCGGGCGCGGCGGCGTCGCCTTGTTCCGCGCCGGACAGCGCTCGGGAGACAGCCCTAGAAAGACAAAACCGGCGAGCCAGAGCCCGCCGGTCAGTCGTGCCTCGTGGTGCCGCGTCAGCTGCGCGGCTTGAGGTTCTCGGGATCGTAGAGCGGGGCGTAGCCGATGCCGGCGACCTCGACCTCGAAGGGCTCGTCAAAGTAGGTCACCTTCAGCTTGCGCCCCAGTTCGCAATACTCCTGCGGCAGGTAGGCCAGCATGATGTTCTTGCCCACGCTCGGGCCGAAGGCCTGAGAGGTGGTGTAGGAGCGGCGGCCGAGGCTGTCGATCAGCACCTCGTCGGTCTCGGGGTCCATCACCGGCATGGTGTTCACCGGGTAGCGGGCCACGCCCTGACTGTCGATGTTGTCGTGCATGACCAGCGTGCAGAGCATCGCGGGCTGGTGTTCGCGCGCCTTGAACTCGACATGCTTCGCCTTGCCGCGGAAGTCCGCTTCCTTGACCTTCGGACGCGCCAGCGCGGCCTCGATCAGGTTGTACTGGGTGTGCAGGTCGGCGTTCTGCAGACGCAGCGACTTCTCGAGGCGGCGCGAGTTCGCGTAGGTCTCGACCCCCATCGCCATCACGCCGGTTTCACGCAGCGCATCCCAGACGGCGAGGCCGTCCTCGTAGGGCATGTGCAGTTCCCAGCCCTGTTCGCCGACATAGGAGATGCGGAAGGCCGTGACGGTCTTGCCCGCGATCTCGATCGGCTTGATGGCCGCGAAGGGGAAGTTCTCGATGTCGAGCCCGGCCGGGTCGGCCACCACCTTTTTCAGCGTCTCGCGGGCGTTCGGGCCCCAGATGCCGATGGTGGTGAACTTCTCGGTCACGTCGGTGATGGTCACGTCGAGCCCGCGGTCCTGCGCGGTGCGCTTCATGTACATCAGGTCGCGCGGGCCGGCATCGGCGCCGTTCACCATGCGGATGCGGTCGCCCATGCGGAACACGGTGAAGTCCGCCCGCACCATGCCCTCGTCATCGAGCATGTGGGTGTAGATGCCCTTTCCGATATTGGCGTCGCCACCGATCTTCGCGGCGCAGAGCCACTCCATCAGGGCCACGTGATCCGGGCCCTCGATATCGGTGATGTGGAAGTGCGACAGGTTGATGATCGCACAATCGTTCGACATCTCGAGCTGCTCGGCGTTGGACACGCGCCAGAAGTGGCGGTTGTCCCACTCGTTTTCGCGCACCGGCACCTGGTCGGCGTATTTTTCGAGCAGGTGCTCATTGGCCGCGTAGCCATGCGCCCGTTCCCAGCCGCCAAGCTCCATGAAGTAGCCGCCGAGCTCGACCTCGCGCTCGTAGAACGGCGAGCGGCGGATGCCGCGGGCGTTGCCGAAGGGTTCGCGCGGGTGGACCGGCGGGTTGTAGATCTTCTTGGCGGTCTCTTCGCAGCGGCCCCAGATGAAATCCTCGCTCAGCTGGAAATCCTGGAAGCGCGCGTAATCGATGCCGTGATGGTCGATATGGGTGCGGCCGTCGGTCATCCAGTCGACGATCAGCTTGGCCATGCCGGGCGCGTCCTTGACCCAGATCGCCACGGCGTACCACAGGCCGCGCACCTTGCGGCTTTCGCCCATCGAGGGGCCGCCATCGGTGGTGGTCTGCAGCAGGCCGTTGAACGAGTGGCTCTCGTTGAAGCCAAGCTCGCCGAGGATCGGGGTGAGCTCCATGGCACGTTCAAGCGGCTCGATCACGTCCTCGAGCTCGAGGTCGCGCATCGACGGCCCGAGGCGGGCCTGGCCCTTCTCGAGAATGTCGCGCGGGTGCACCATGCGCGGCTCTTTCTCGTAGTAGTAGCCCCACTCGATCTGGCCGCCCTCGGTGGTCTCGGGATCGCCGGTGTCGCGCAGGTAGGCGGAGTTGCCCTGGTCGCGGAGCAGCGGACGGCCGATCTCGAGGCCGGTGCCGGCAAACTCATCGTAGGGGCCGAAGAAGGTCAGCGGGTGGTCGACCGGCATCACCGGCAGATCCTCGCCCACCATGTCGGCGATCAGGCGGCCCCAGAGGCCGGCACAGACCACGACGTGATCGGCCATGATGGTGCCGCGGTGGGTTTTCACGCCCACGACGCGTCCGTTTTCCTGGATCAGCGCGAGCGCCGGGGTGTTGGCGAAGGCGCGCAGCTTGCCGGCCTTTTCGCCGGCATCCACCAGCTTGCCCGCCACGGTCTGCGAGCGCGGCACCACGAGGCCGGCATCCGGGTCCCACATGGCGCCCTGGATCTGGTCTTCCTCGAGCAGCGGGAACTTCTCCTTGGCCTCGGCGGCCGAGATCATCTGCACGCGGGTGCCGAAGGCGCGGCCCGAGTCGCAGCGGCGCTTGAGCTCTTGCATGCGCTCGTCATCGCCGACGCGCGCAACTTCGAGGCCGCCGATGCGCGAGTAGTGGCCGAGCTTTTCATAGAAATCGACCGAGTAGGTCGAGGTCCAGGTGCTCAGCAGGTCGTGGCTGGTGACGTAGCAGAAATCCGAGGCGTGGCCGGTCGAGCCGATATCGGTCGGGATGGCGGATTTGTCGATGCCGACGATGTCGGTCCAGCCGCGCTCGATCAGGTGGTGCGCGACAGACGCGCCGACGATGCCTCCGAGGCCGACGATAACGACGTTTGCGCGTTCAGGAAACGAAGACATGGTGCGTTCCACTTGTCTTGAGATGGTGTCGAAACTTTCCGATGCCGGGGCATCGGTGGCTAGCGCTCGACCGGCATTCACCGGACCGAAAACGACGACCCGCGGCCCGGATCGGCGAAGGGCGGGCAGGCCGCCAAGGGGGGCAGGGCAGGGGCGGCACGGGAGGGAAGGGGGCGTGCGCCGCGGTTGCCCTAGAGATACGCCCGGGGAGGCGGGCGCGAAACATGGAGGGCAGACTTGCAGCAAAGCGGTGGCGAAAAACAGGACGATTGCGTCAATGCGGGATGATCGCTACGACAGCCTATCAGGAATCCTCCGCGCCGCAGGACCCGTGCCCATGGACCAAGCCGCCCGCACCCCCTCCGCCCCCGCCCGAACCGCCTCTGCGCGCGCGCTCAGGCCGCGCAAGGACAGTGCCCGCCTGTCGGTGGGCTTCATCCTGTCGCGCAAGTTCACCCTCTGCGCCTTTGCCAATTTTGTCGACGTGCTGCGGCTGGCGGCGGATGAGGGCGACCGCTCGCGCCCGATCCTGTGCAACTGGACGGTGCTGTCGGACAGTATGGATGCGGTGATGTCGAGCAGCGGCATCACGGTGCAGCCCAAGGAGCGGCTCGGCGATTCGGCGCGCTTCGATTACATCGTCGTGGTCGGCGGGCTGATGGACGAGCTGCCGAGCCTCAGCCCCGCGCAGACCCGCTTCCTGCAGGAGGCGGCGGCGCAGGGGGTGCCGCTGGTGGGCGTCTGCTCTGGCGCATTCCTCCTGCATCAGGCCGGGCTGATGGAGGGCTACCGCTGCTGCGTGAGCTGGTTCCACCATGCCGATTTCCTGTCGCAGTTCGAGGGGCTGAACCCGGTCTCCGACCAGATCTTCGTCGTCGATGGCGACCGGCTGACCTGCTCGGGCGGCGCGAGCTCGGCGCATCTTGCCGCCTATCTCGTCGACAAGCACGTGGGGCAGGCGCAGGCCAGCAAGAGCCTGCACATCATGATCATCGACGACCAGCTGCAGGCCGAGAAGCCGCAGCCCGGCATCAGCATGGATTTCAAGACCCGTGACCCGATCGTGCTGCGCGCGCTGCTCCTGATGCAGCAGAACATCGACACGCCGCTCTCGGTCGCCGAGGTCGCCAAGCGCATCGGCCACAGCAAGCGCCAGCTCGAGCGGCATTTCCGCGTCGCGCTCGACACCTCGCCGCAGGCCGCCTTCCTCAGCATCCGCCTGTCGCTGGCGCATCACCTGATCGAGACCAGCGAGAAGTCGGTGGCGCAGATCGCGCTCGATTGCGGCTTCTGCGACAGCTCGCACCTGAGCCGCATGTTCCGCCGCCAGTTCGGCTGTACGCCGCTGGCGCTGCGCCAGAGCCGCGAGGCGCAGGGGGGCTGACGCATCGATCCTGCGCTTGGCGCGGATCTCCATCCCGGCTGTCGCAAACGTTCACGCTTGAAACGGCGTCACAGGCTACCCCACTGCGATCATCTCTGCAGCCGGGGGCCGACTCATGACGCGCTTCAACGCCTTTTCCCTCCTCAAGAACGCCCTGAGCGGCCACAAGAACTGGACCGAGCAATGGCCGGACAGTCAGCCGAAGGCCGAGTATGACGTGGTCATCGTCGGTGCCGGCGGCCACGGCCTCGGTGCCGCCTATTACCTCGCCACCCAGCACGGCATCACCAATATCGCGGTGATCGACAAGGGCTGGCTCGGCGGCGGCAACACCGGCCGCAACACCACGATCATCCGCTCGAACTATCTCTACGACGAGAGCGCGCGGCTGTTCGATCACTCGGTCGACCTGTGGCAGAACCTCAGCCAGGAGCTGAACTACAACGTCATGTACTCCAACCGTGGCGTGCTGATGCTGGCCCACAACGTGCACGACGTTCAGAGCTTCAAGCGCCACGTCCATGCCAACCGCCTCAACGGCGTCGACAACCGCTGGCTGACCCCGGAAGAGTGCAAGGAATACTGCCCGCCGATCAACATCTCCAAGACTGCCCGCTACCCGGTGATGGGCGGCGCGCTGCAGGAGCGGGCCGGCACCGCTCGTCACGACGCGGTGGCCTGGGGCTATGCCCGCGGCGCTGCGATGCGCGGCGTTGACATCATCCAGAACTGCGCCGTCACCGCGATCCGCCGCAATGCCGATGGCTCGGTCGCCGGTGTCGACACCGCCAAGGGCTTCATCAAGGCCAAGAAGGTCGCGGTCTCGGCCTCGGGCCACAACACCCAGGTCATGGCCACCGCCGATGTCCGCCTGCCGCTCGAGTCGATGCCGCTGCAGGCGCTGGTCTCGGAGCCGGTCAAGCCGGTCTTCCCCTGCGTGGTGATGTCGAACGCGGTGCACGCCTATTGCAGTCAATCCGACAAGGGCGAGCTGGTGATCGGCTCGGGCACCGACCAGTACGTGTCGTACTCGCAGCGCGGCGGCCTGCCGCTGATCGAGCACACCATCGCGGCGATCTCGGAGGTGTTCCCGATCTTCAATCGCATGCGCATGCTGCGGAAATGGGCCGGCATCACCGACAACACGCCCGACCGCTCGCCGATCATCGGCAAGACTCCGGTCAAGAACCTCTACGTCAACTGCGGCTGGGGCACCGGCGGCTTCAAGGCAACGCCGGGCTCTGCGCATGTCTTCGCCTGGACCATCGCCAAGGACGAGCCGCATCCGATCAACGCGCCCTTCACGCTCGACCGGTTCCGCACCGGCCGCCTGATCGACGAGGCCGCCGCCGCGGCCGTCGCACACTAACCAAGGAGTCTCCGCAGATGCTTCTGATCCATTGCCCCTATTGCGACGAGACGCTGCCCGAGCTCGAGTTCACCTATGCCGGCGAGGCGCATATCGCCCGCCCCGAGACCCCCTCGGAGATGAGCGACGAGGACTGGCAGGAATTCCTCTTCATGCGCAGCAACGTGAAGGGCCCGTACCACGAGCGCTGGCGCCACTTCCACGGCTGCGGCCGCTACTTCAACGCGGTGCGTGACACCGTGTCGGACAAGTTCCTCACCACCTACAAGGCGGGCGCCCCGCGTCCTGACCTCGCCAGCCTGACGGAGGGCCTGAAATGAGCCAGTATCGCGTTTCCGGCCGGGGCCGCGTCGACACCTCGCGCCCCGTCACCTTCACCTTCGACGGCAAGACCTTCACCGGCGGGCAGGGCGACACCGTCGCCTCGGCGCTGCTGGCCAACGGCGTGCACCTGATGGGCCGCTCGTTCAAGTATCACCGCCCGCGCGGTGCCGTGGCCGCGGGCTCGGAAGAGCCCAACGCGCTGATCGGCACCCGCCGCGGCCCGGGCCGCTTCGAGCCCAACACCCGCGCCACCGTGCAGGAGCTCTGGGAAGGGCT
>NZ_JBYNAH010000083.1:14358-19172 GCF_059781815.1 Salipiger sp.
CGAGACCAGCTCGCAGAACAAGTACCCGAGCCTCAAGTTCGACGTGGGTGCGGTCAACGATGCCGCCTACATGCTGTTCTCGGCCGGGTTCTACTACAAGACCTTCATGTGGCCGCGCAGCTTCTGGGACAAGGTCTATGAGCCCTTCATCCGCGCGGCCGCCGGTCTCGGCGTGTCGCCCAGCGAGGAAGACCCGGATCACTACGCCTCGCGCTACCTGCATTGCGATGTGCTGATCGTCGGCACCGGCCCGACCGGCCTTGCCGCCGCCCGCGCCGCCGCCGTCGAGGGGCTCAAGGTCGTCATCGTCGACGAGAACCCGGAAGCCGGCGGCACGCTGCTGTCGGAGCCGCAGGCCAAGATCGATGGCCAGCCGGCATGGGACTGGCTCGCCGCCGAGGTCGCCGCGCTCGAGGCGCTGGGCGTCAAGATCATGACCCGCACCACCGCGATCGGCTACTACCACGAGAACATGATCGGCCTGGTGCAGAAGCTCACCGATCACCTGCCGAAGCTGCCCGACGACACCCCGCGCGAGCGCATGTGGCGTGTCCGCGCCGGCCAGGTCGTGCTGGCACAGGGCGCGCTCGAAAAGCCTCTGGTGTTCCACGGCAACGACCGCCCCGGCGTGATGCTGGCGGGCTCGGCCCAGACCTACCTCAACCGCTACGGCGTGCTGGTGGGCAAATCGCCGGTGGTGCTGACCTCGCATGACAGCGCCTGGTACGCCGCCTTTGATCTGGCCGATGCCGGTGCCAAGGTGCAGGCCATCGTCGACACCCGCGAGGGCGTGTCAGAGGCGCTGCAGGCCGAGGCGCGCAAGCGCAACATCCCCGTCAAGCTGTCGCACACCGCGACCGCCACCAGCGGCCGCCTGCGCGTGTCGTCGCTGCGGGTCAACCCGGTCTCCGGCGGTGCCGTCGGCAGCGGCGAGGAGATCAAGTGCGACGCGGTGCTGATGTCGGGCGGCTGGACGCCCTCGCTGCACCTGTTCTCGCACACCAAGGGCTCGCTCGCCTGGGATGACGACCGCACCACCTTCCTGCCCGAAAAGACGCCGGAGAACTGCGTCATCGCCGGCGCCAGCCGCGGTCTCTGGGGCATCGAGGCGGCGCTGAAGGACGGCGCCGAGAAGGGCCGCGAGATCGCAGCGGCGCTCGGCAAGACCGGCACCGAGGTGAGCTACAGCGTCGAGGGCGACCGCCCCGGCACCGGTGTCTCGCACAAGGAGCTGCCGACCGACCGCAGCCCCGGCAAGGCCAAGGCCTTCGTCGACTACCAGAACGACGTGACCGCCAAGGACCTGCGCCTCGCCGTGCGCGAGGGCATGCGCTCGATCGAGCATGTCAAGCGCTACACCACCAACGGCATGGCGACCGACCAGGGCAAGATGTCGAACATCAACGGCCTGAACATCGCCGCCGACGCGCTCGGCAAGAAGCAGCCGCAGGTCGGTCTGACGACCTTCCGTCCGCCCTACACGCCGACCACCTTCGGGGCCTTCGCGGGCTACCATCGCGGCAGCCATTTCGAGGTCACCCGGAAGACCCAGATCGATGCTTGGGCCGAGGAAAACGGCGCGGTGTTCGAGCCGGTCGGCCAGTGGCGCCGGGCGTGGTACTTCCCCAAGGCCGGGGAGAGCATGGATGACGCGGTGCGCCGCGAATGCGCCGCCACCCGCGAGAGCGTCGGCATCTTCGACGCCTCGACGCTGGGCAAGATCGAGGTCGTGGGCCCCGATGCAGTCGAGTTCATGAACCGCATGTACACCAACCCCTGGACCAAGCTCGGCGTGGGCCGCTGCCGCTACGGCCTGCTCTGCGGCGATGATGGCTTCATCCGCGACGATGGCGTCATCGGCCGCATGGGGCAGGACCTGTTCCACGTCACCACCACCACCGGCGGTGCCGCGCGCGTCCTCAACATGATGGAGGACTACCTCCAGACCGAGTGGCCCGACCTCGACGTCTGGCTCACCTCGACGACCGAGCAGTGGTCGACCGTGGCGCTCAACGGCCCCAACGCCGCCAAGCTGCTCGCGCCGCTGGTCGAGGGTGTCGAGCTCACCGAAGAGGCCTTCCCGCACATGTCCTGCGTGGAGTGCACCGTCGCCGGCATGCCGGCCCGGCTGTTCCGCGTCAGCTTCACCGGCGAGATCGGCTTCGAGGTCAACGTTCCGGCCCCCATGGGCCGCCGGCTCTGGGAGACGCTCTGGGAGGCGGGCCAACAATACGGCATCACCGCCTATGGCACCGAGACCATGCACGTGCTGCGCGCCGAGAAGGGCTACATCATCGTCGGTCAGGATACCGACGGCACTGTCACGCCCTATGACGCGGGCATGGGCTGGGCCGTGGGCAAGAACAAGCCCGACTTCGTCGGCAAGCGCGGTCTGGCCCGTCCCGACCTCGTGGCCGAGGGCCGCAAGCAGCTCGTCGGCCTGCTGACCGAGGACAACTCCAAGCTCGAGGAAGGGGCGCAGATCGTCTTCGATCCGAACCAGCCGGTTCCGATGAAGATGGTCGGCCACGTGACCTCGTCCTACGACACCGGCACCGTGGGTCGCCCGATCGCGCTGGCCGTGGTCGAGGGCGGACACTCCCGCATGGGCGAGATCGTCCACATCCCGATGCCCGACCGCACCATCGCCGCCAAGATCACCTCGACGATCTTCGTCGACCCCGAGAACACCCGTCTGAAGATCTGAGGAGAAGAGAATGAACGCACCCGTATCGTCCTTCACCCCCGGCACGCTGGTCGAGACCTCGGCCGCCCGGGTCTCGGCCGCGATGCCCTGCACGCGCCTGTCGCTGCGCGCCCGTGGCGATCTCGCGCCCATCGAGGCGGCGCTCGGTCTGGCGCTCGACGGGCAGATCGGCAGCCGCTCCGCTGCCGAGGGGCTCGAGGCCATGCGCCTCGGCCCCGACGAGTGGATCCTGCACGGCAGCAAGGACGCCGCCGCAAGCGCGGTGACGGCGCTCGCCGGGCTCTACGCCAGCCACCCGCACAGCCTCGTCGACGTGTCGGGCCGCGAGGTCAGCTTCGTGATCGAGGGGGCGCGCGCCGCCGAGCTGCTGACCATCGGCTGCCCGCGCAACATCGAGACGATCCTGCCGGGCTCGGGCCGCCGCACCTCCTTCGACGGTGTGACGGTGGTGCTCTGGCGCGATGCCGAGACCAGCTTCCGCATGGATGTCTGGAACAGCTTCGCGCCGCACCTGCTCGACCTGCTGGCCACCGGCTGCCGCGAACTGGCGGCGGAAAGCCACTGAGCCGGTAGACCTGTGGCACGGGCGAGGTAGTCTTGACCTCGCCCGGCATCCCCGGCCCCTGAGGCCGCTTCCCGTTTCCGCCGGCGCAAGCCACTTTAGGAGAGCAGCGATGTTCCTGTCGGTCTTCGACGTCTTCAAGATCGGGATCGGCCCCTCGTCCTCGCACACGATGGGCCCGATGGTCGCCGCCGCGCGGTTCCTCGACGACCTGCGGGGCGGGGCCGAGAAGATTCCCGGCGCCGGCACCCTGCACCGGCTCGGCGCCAGCCTGCACGGCTCGCTGGCCTGGACCGGCAAGGGCCACGCCACCGACCGCGCGGTGATCCTGGGCTTCTGCGGCCTGTCGCCCGAGACCCTCGATCCCGACAAGGCGGAAGAGCTCGAAGAGACCGTGCGCCGCGAGGGCATGGTCCATCCCGAGGGGCTCGAGCCGCTGGTCTTCGACACCCAAAATGACCTGGTTTTCGATTTCGGCCCGCCGCTGCCCGGCCATGCCAACGGCCTGGTGCTCAAGGCCTATGACGAGGCCGGCAATTCCTATCACCAGCAGACCTATTACTCGGTCGGCGGCGGCTTCGTCCTGACCGCCGCCGAGCTCGAGGCGCAGCGCGCCGGATCGCATGACCTGCACGAGGAGAAGGCCTCGCACGCCTTCCCCTATCCCTTCGGCACCGCCGCCGAGATGCTCGAGATGGGCGCGGCCTCGGGGCTCAGCATCGCGCAGATGAAGCGCGCCAACGAAAGCGTCCTGCACGGCGCGCAGCTCAATGACCGCATCGACCGCATCCTCGACACCATGGACGATTGCGTCGCCCGCGGTCTGACCCAGGAAGGCATCCTCCCCGGCGGGCTCAAGGTCCGCCGCCGCGCCAAGGCGATCCACGACCAACTGCAGGCCGAGCGCGGCATGAACCTCGCCCAGCCGCACCAGGCCAATGACTGGATGAGCGTCTACGCCATGGCGGTGAACGAGGAGAACGCCGCTGGCGGGCGGGTGGTGACCTCGCCGACGAACGGCGCGGCGGGCGTGGTGCCGGCGGTGCTGCGCTACTACCGCGACCATTGCGTCGGCGCGACCCGCGCCGGCTGCCGCGACCTGCTGCTGACCGCGGCGGCGATCGGCGGTCTGATCAAGCACAACGCCTCGATCTCGGGCGCCGAGGCCGGCTGCCAGGCCGAGGTCGGCAGCGCCGCCGCGATGGCCGCCGCCGGGCTCTGCGCCGTGCTGGGCGGCAACAACGCGCAAGTCGAGAACGCCGCCGAGATCGCGCTCGAGCATCACCTGGGCATGACCTGCGATCCCGCCGCCGGGCTGGTGCAGGTGCCCTGCATCGAGCGCAACGCGCTCGGCGCCATCAAGGCGGTCTCCGCCGCCTCGCTCGCCCTGCGCGGCGACGGTCAGCATTTCATGCCGCTCGACAACTGCATCCGCGTGATGCTGCAGACCGGGCAGGACATGAACGAGAAATACAAGGAAACCTCCACCGGCGGGATTGCCGTCAACCTGCCGGAATGCTGAGACAACGAAAGGTCCTACAGGTA
>NZ_JBYNAH010000084.1:0-19088 GCF_059781815.1 Salipiger sp.
GTTGGGCAGGGTCAGCATGGCAGGACTTCCGTGGCTCGGGGAGGCCCGGCTGAAAGCGCGCCGGGCCGGGATGCCCCCTGTTCAAGCCGTGTGATACTTGGCGTCGACCGCGTCGATGGCGCGCACGTTGCCCGCCGATTTACCCATCGGATCGAAGGAGGCCTGCAGGAACGCGTCGGCGATGTCCTTGGCCAGCTCGACGCCCACCACCCGCGCGCCCATGGTGATGATATGGGCGTTGTTGGAGGTCGCGGCCTTGCCGGCGGAATAGGTGTCGTGGGTCTGCGCCGCGCGGATGCCGGGCACCTTGTTGGCGGCGAGGCAGACGCCGATGCCGGTGCCGCAGCACAGGATCGCCTTGTCATAGGTGCCGTCCTTGACCTGCGAGGCCACCCGGTCCGACAGGTTGGCGTAGAAATCGTCGGGCCCGGCCTCGGTGCGCGAGATCTCGGCCACCTCGTAATCGGGGTTCTGCGCGAGATACTCGGCCAGCGCGATGGCGAGGGGTTCTCCGGCGCTGTCGCCGGCCACTGCGATCTTCATGTCAATTCCTCCGTCTTGGCGTTTGAGTCCAGCACCGCGCTGCAACGCGCGAGAATGTCGAGATAGCCGGCCACGTCCCAGGCCGAGCGCCCGATGAAGAGCCCGTCGATATGCGGACAGGCGATCAGCTCGGCGCAGTTGCCGGGATTGACCGAGCCGCCATAGAGGCAAGGAATGCGGCGCCCGAGCACCTCCTGCGCCACAGCGATGATCTCGGCCTGCCGCGCATCGGCATAGTCGGCGGTGGCGGGGATGCCGTTTTCGCCGATCGCCCAGACCGGCTCGTAGGCCAGCCAGATCTCCGCCTGCTTCTGAGCATCAGAGAGCTTCGAGAGCGCCCCGCGCACCTCGCGCGCCAGCACCTCCGCCGCGCGGCCGCCCTCGCGGTCGGCCATGGTCTCGCCGATACAGATCAGCGGCACGAGGCCGTGGCGCACCGCCGCTTCGGTCTTGAGGCCCACGGTCTCGTCGGTCTCGCCGAAATGCTCGCGGCGTTCGGAATGGCCAAGCTCGACGAGATCGAGCCCGCAATCGGTCAGCATTGGGGCCGAGATCTCGCCAGTCCAGGCGCCCCGATCGGCCCAATGCATGTTCTGCGCGCCGACCAGAACCGGCGTCTGCGCCAGCGCCGCCTTGACCTCGCGCACCGCAGTGAAGGGCGGGATCACAAAGCTCTGGATGCGCGGATCGAGTTCTGCCGCCACAAGCCCATCGGCCCAGGCGCGGGCCTCCGCAAGGGTCTTGTTCATCTTCCAGCTGGTGCCGATCCAAACGCTTGGCATCGAGTCGTCTCCTCCGTCGTCGAGAGGAGTGATAACATCGATCTCAACTTTAACAACATTATTTTTGTGATTTTGGGATTTATGATGTTACTTAATTGGCGACTGATAGCGCATGACAGCGCCCTGACCTGGAGGAGACCCTTGATGCTCGACCACAGCCAACTGTCCGCCAAGGCGGCGATCGACCCTGCCAATTTCGCCCTTGCGAATTGCCTGCGTGCGCTCGCGATCGACGCGGTTAACGCCGCAAATTCCGGCCATCCCGGCGCGCCGATGGGCATGGCCGACGCGGCGACTATGCTGTTCCGCAAACACCTAAAATTCGACGCCTCCGCCCCGGACTGGCCCGACCGCGACCGCTTCGTGCTGTCCAATGGCCATGCCTCGATGCTGCTCTACGGGCTGCTCCACCTGACCGGCTACACCGACATGACGCTCGACCAGATCCGCAACTTCCGGCAATGGGGCGCGATCACCGCCGGGCACCCGGAATGGGGCCATGCCAAGGGGGTCGAGACCACAACCGGCCCGCTCGGTCAGGGCATCGCCACCGCTGTCGGCATGGCGCTGGCCGAGCGCCGGCTGGCCGACGAGTTTCCGGACCTCGTCGACCACCGGACTTGGGTCATGCTGGGCGACGGCTGCTTGCAGGAGGGCATCGGGCAGGAGGCGATCTCGCTCGCCGGTCATCTCGGCCTCGGCAAGCTCAATGTGCTCTACGACGACAACGACATCACCATCGACGGTGCGACCTCGGTGTCCTTCTCCGAGGATGTCCCCAAGCGCCTCGAGGCCTGTGGATGGCAGGTGATCTGCTGCGATGGCCACGACGCCGAGGCCCTCGACGCCGCAATGACGCAAGCCAAGGAAGAGACCACGCGCCCCACCCTCATCGCCATGAAAACGGTGATCGGTTTCGGCGCCCCCAACCGCGCCGGCACCGCCAAGGCACATGGTGCGCCGCTTGGCGAGAACGAAGGCGCTCTCGCCAAAGAGGCGCTCGGCTGGGAGTTCGACCCGTTCGAGATCCCCGCCGTTCTGGCGGAAGAGTGGCGCGCCATCGGCGCGCGCGGCGCCGAGGCCCGGGCCCGATGGGAAGACGCACTTACCGCCTCGGGCCAGGCCATTGCATTCCGCGAGCGCATTGCAGGCACCCTGCCCGAGGGCTACGACGCCGCGGTTGCGCAGGCCCGGGCGGCACTCTTTGCCAGGCCGCAGGCGGTCGCGACCCGCAAGGCCTCGCAACTTGCACTCGAAACATTGACCGAGGCGGTGCCCGCGATGATCGGCGGCAGCGCCGATCTCACCGGCTCGAACCTCACCCGCGTCGCTGCGGTCGACAGCCCCTTCACAGCCCAAAGTTCAGGTCGCTACATCGGCTACGGCGTGCGCGAGTTCGGCATGGCGGCGGCGATGAACGGGCTCGCTCTGCATGGTGGCTTCAAGCCCTATGGCGGCACCTTCCTGGTGTTCTCGGACTACGCCCGCAACGCCATCCGCCTCTCGGCGCTGATGGGGCTCGGCGTCATATACGTCATGACCCACGATTCCATCGGCCTTGGCGAGGACGGCCCGACCCACCAGCCGGTCGAGCACCTCGCCTCGCTGCGCGCCATTCCCAATCTCAACGTGTTCCGTCCCGCCGACGCAGTGGAAACGCTCGAAGCCTGGGACATCGCGCTGCGCAACCCGGCTACGCCGTCGCTTCTGGCACTGTCACGGCAGGGCGTGCCGCAGCTTCGCAAGGAAGGTGCGGAAAACCTCACCGCCCGCGGCGGCTACGTGATCCGGCAATTCGGAGAAGGGCGCGACGTGACACTTCTAGCTACCGGTACCGAGGTGGCGCTTGCTGTCGAGGCTGCCGGTGCACTGCATGACGATGGGCTTTCGGTGGCCGTGGTCTCGATGCCCTGCTGGGAGCTCTTCGATACACAGCCCGAGACCTATCGTGACGAGGTGCTGGGCCGCGCTCCGCGCATCGCGGTCGAGGCTGCCCTGCCTTTCGGCTGGACACGTTACGTGGCGCGCGAGGAGGATGTGGTGGCGATGCCGGGCTTTGGCGCCTCGGCCCCGGCGGAGCGGCTCTATGCCGAGTTCGGCATCACATGCGATGCCGTCGTCGCCCGCGCCAAAGCGCGTCTCGCTGGATAAACGCGGTGCGGGCCGGAGACGATCCGGCCCGCACCCTCGAACGAATTATTAGCCGTTGACGACCGACAGCTCGGCGCCTGCAGGCACCACGATGTCGAGCACGCCCTTCACGGCGTGCGCCGCCTCGGCGCCCTTCTTGACGAAATGCTCGGCGAAGAAGGCGTTGTGCACTTGCGTCTCCTGGTAGTGGTGCGGCGTCAGCGAGACCGAGAACACCGGCACGCCGGTGGTCATCTGCGCCTCCATCAGCCCCTTCACCACCGCGTCGGCGACGAAGTCGTGGCGATAGATGCCGCCATCGACGACGAAGGCCGCAGCAACCACGGCGTCGTAGCGCCCGGTCTCGGCCAGGCGCTTGGCCAGCAGCGGCATCTCGAACGCGCCGGGCACGTCATAGGCATCGACGCTGGCGCCGGGCAGGATGTCGGCGGCCTCGGCCAGAAAGCCCTCATGCGCACGGTCGACGATGTCGGCATGCCAGCGCGCGCGGATGAAGGCGATACGGGTCTGTGTCTGATCGGTCATTTCGGAACCCTCCGTTGATCACAAAAGGTCCCAGAGCTTTCGAACGCACAAGGCGCGCGAACGCCCGGCACGATACGTCTCTTCCATCCGGACTTTCACCGTCGGCCCCGGAATTCCACCGGATCTGCTAGACCCCTTCGCTTGGAAGGGCGCTCGCGGGCTGTCACCGCCGGTGGGGAATTTCACCCCGCCCTGAGAACGCGCGCACCATATGCGAGTCGCCCCGTAACGCAAGCGCGCAGTTGTGACCGTCTGCAATGCGGCGCGGAGCGGTTGCCGCCAGCGACGTTCCCGGCCACAGTCAGCCCCATGCTCGACACTGGAAAGCCGCGCCCATGATGAAGGACATCAACCTCAACGCGATGAACTATTTCGAGGCGGTGGCCCGGCTCGGCGGCATCTCGAAGGCGGCGGAGGAGCTTGGCGTGAGCCCTTCGGCGGTGAGCCAGCAGATCCGCCAGTTCGAGCAGCAATTCGGCGTGTTGCTGTTCCGGCGGGAGAAGCGCCGGCTGTCGCTGACCTCGGATGGCGAGCGGCTGTTCCAGACCACCAGCCAGGCCTTCCGGATGATGCGCGACGTGCGGCAGGCGATCCAGCGCCAGCGCGAGGCACGGCACTTCATCCTGCGGGTCTCGCCCTCTTTCGCGGTGCGCTGGCTGGCGCCGCGCCTCAAGGAATTCCTCGATCTGACGCCGAACTGGCAGGTGCGCATCGACGCGGCGCCGGATTTCTCCGATTTCGAGACCGAGGTGGTCGATCTCGATCTGCGCTACGGCGAGGGCGGCTGGTCGGGGCTGCACCAGGAGCCGGTGATGCATGACGTGGTGCTGCCGATGTGCTCGCCGGCCTATCTCGAGCAACTGCGCGCGCTCTCCGACGATCCCATCGGGCAGCTGCGGCAGGCCCAGCTGATCGACTCGGTCAAGACGCACTACCGCTGGGATTTCTGGCTGGCGCGGCATGGGGTGATGGGCGAGCGCATGGTCTATCCGCTACGGCTCGACCGCTCCTCGATGGCGCTGCAACTGGCCGCCGACGGCGCGGGCGTGGTGCTCGAGAGTACGACGCTGGCCCTGCCCGAGCTGGAAAGCGGCGCGCTGGTGCCGCTCTCGACCGCTTTCGAGGCGATCCGCTTCCCCGCCTACTGGCTGGTCTGCCCGGCGCGTCACACCAACCGCCGCATCGTGCGGATCTTCTCCGACTGGATCCGCGAGCTCGGTGCCGCGCATGACGCCCGCGCGCGCGAACTGGTCACCGGCTTCGGCCTGCGCATCGACGAGCAGCAGGGCCGTCAGCTTCCGGGCGAGGAATTTGCCTCCGACTGAAGCACATCGCGGCCCCGGCCCACAAAAGGGAGCCGGGGCCGCGAGACGCCCGCGCTGAAGAGGAGGTCGCGGGCGCCGGGAGCCTCAGTAGATGGTCAGGAACGGCACGTAGGAGATCAGCAGCAGCACCACGATCGACACCGCGTAGAACGGCAGCAGCGATTTCACCACCGAGCCGATCCCGGTCTGCGCGATCGCCGCCGAGATGAACAGCGTGGTGCCCACCGGCGGCGTGTAGAGCCCCACCGCGAGGTTCACCACCATCATCAGCCCGAGCTGCACCAGGTCGAGCCCGATGGCGTTGGCGATGGTGACGAAGAGCGGCCCCAGCAGCAGCACCGCCGCCGGCAGGTCGAGGAAGGTGCCGACGATGATCATCACGAGGTTCAGCGCCAGGATCACCATCCACGGCTCGCTCAGCGTCTCGGTGACCCAGATCGCCAGCGTCTGCGGCGTGCGCTCGGCGGTGAGGATCCATTGGATCGCCGAGGAGGCCATGATGATGATCAGCACCGCGCCGGTCATCACCCCGGTGTCGATCATCGCGCGCCAGATGTCCTCGAGCGCGAGGTCGCGATAGATCACCCCCGAGACGAAGAGCGCATAGGCCACCGCCATCACCGAGACCTCGGTGGGCGTGGCGATGCCGAAGCGCAGCGTGCCGATGACGAAGATCGGCATCAGCAGCGCCGGGATCGCGTGCAGCAGCTCGCCCTTGTAGGCGCGGAAGCCGCCCGGCACCTCGGCGGTCGGCAGGTTGAGGCGGCGCGCCACCCACCACACGGCGGTGAACATCCCCACCCCCAGCATGATGCCCGGCAGGATGCCGGCGACGAAGAGGTCGATGATCGAGGTGTTCGACACCAGCCCATAGAGGATCAGCGGGATCGAGGGCGGGATCAGCACCGAGACGGTCGAGGAGGAGGCGTTGACCGCGGCGGCGAAACCGCCCGGATAGCCCTCCTTCTTCTGCACCGGGATCAGCGCGTTGCCGAGCGCCGAGGCATCCGCCACCGCCGAGCCCGAGACGCCGCCGAACATCACCGAGCCGATGATCGAGACCTGTGCCAGCCCGCCCTTGAAGCGGCCGACCAGCAGCTTGGCGATGGTCACCAGGTGCTCGCCGAAGCGGCCCGACATCATCAGGCTGCCGGCGAGGATGAAGAACGGGATCGCCAGCATCGGGAAGCTCTGGGTCGGCGAGTAGAGCCGCTGCGCGATCACCGCCATCGGTTTGCCCTCCATCCACAGCGCGAAGGCGGTGGCGCCGAGCATGGCATGGGCCACGGGCACCGAGACCAAGAGCAGCACCGGGAACACGATAATCAGGAGTTTGACCATGTCGGGGACTTTCTCAGCTGAAGCTTTGCTGCGGCATGTCGCGGTCGTAATCCGGTGCGAGGATCTGCCGCGCCAGCGTGATCACCGCCTGCGCCGCCATCGCGCCGAAGGCGTAGTAGAGGCTGATATAGCCCCAGTATTGCGACACCGGGATCTCGGAGAGGCGCTGGAACTGCGAGGCCTTGATGATCGGCCCGCTGGTGCGGATCACCGTCACCGCGATGACCAGGATCGCAACCGAGACCAGCAGCGCCACGGCGCGTTTCGCCGCGTCGGGCAGGATGCCGATCAGCGCGTCGACCGAGATGTGCCAGCCGCGCACCGAGGCCACGGCGATGCCGCCGGCCACCAGCCACGGGAACAGGATGGCGTGGATCTCATAGGCCCAGGCCAGGCCGCTGCCGAAGGCGTAGCGCAGCACCACGTTGACCAGCAGGGCGCAGAAGGTGAAGGAAAGCGTGGCGAAGATGATCGCCGCGCCCGAGCCCTCGATCACCCGCTCCACCACGTGGAGCAGGCGCAGCAGGGAGCGGCGCGGGCCGCTCCCCTTGGTGTGGCTTTCGCCGGTCACTGGGTGGCCTCGCGCAGCGCCCCGATCAGGTCGCCATACTGGCCTTCATACTGGTCGTAGACCCCGGCGGTGGCGTCGATGAAGGCCTGACGGTCCTCGACCTCGGCAAAGGTCGCGCCCTCGGCTTCCATCGTCTCGCGCAGCGACTTGCCCTGGCTCAGCGACAGGCCGCGCTGATACCAGCCCGCCTGCTCGGCAGCGCCCTGGATGCACTCCTGCGTTGCCTCGTCGAGGCCCGACCACCAGACCATCGAGGCCACCACCGGGGTCGATTCGTACTTGTGGCCGGTCAGGGTGATGTAGGGGGTGATCTCGTGCAGCTTGGCAGAGTAGATGTTGGTCAGCGGGTTTTCCTGGCCCTCGAACACGCCCGATTGCAGCGCGGTGGGCAGTTCGGACCAGGCCAGCGGCGCCGGCGACGCGCCAAGCGCCTCGAAGGCGGCGATGGTGGTCTCGTCCGAGGGCGTGCGGATCTGCATGCCCTGAAGATCGGCCGGGGTCGGCACGTTCTTCGAGGTGTGGGAGACGTGGCGGATGCCGTTGTCCCAGAAGGTCAGGATCTTCAGCCCGGCATTCTGCGCCTTCTGGTCGAGCATCTCGCCGACCTCGCCGTCGAGCACGCTCCACACGGTGGGCAGGTCCTCGAACAGGAAGGGCAGGCCGAGCATCCCGGCCTCGGGCACGATCTGCGCCAGCGGGCCCTGGCTGTTGGCCGACATCTGGATGACGCCGCCGGCGACCGAGGTCAGCATCTCGACATCGTTGCCCATGGTGGCCGAGGCGGCGACGTTGACGGTGGTCTCGCCGCCGGTGCAGGCGGGCACCAGGTCGGCAAACATCTCGGCCGCCGCATAGCGCGGGTTGCCGGGGTTGGCGCCGTGGGCAAAGATCACCTCATCGGCGAAGGCCGGGGCAGAGCTCAGGGCGGTGGCGGCAAGAAGCGCGCCGGTCAGGGTGAATTTCATGGTGTCTCCTCCTTGGTTGGTCCGGGGCGCAGCGGCCCCGCGCCGGTATCTCCGGCTTGACCCCGGGCAGTCCTCCCGCCCGGAGATACGGTGTCCCGCCGCCCGCGTGAACCACGGATTGACGGCGGGAGGCGTTTCCTCCCTGCGCGGGCAGGCTCAGTGGATCAGCGAGCCGCCGTTCACGTCGACCTCGGTGCCGGTGCAGTAGCTCGAGAGCTCCGAGGCCAGGAACAGGGCGCAGCCCGCCACGTCGTCGGCGGTGCCGGCGCGGCCCATCGGGATGCCGGCCAGAACCTGCGCGCGCATCTCGTCGGTGAGCTTCCCGGCGGTGATGTCGGTGGCGATGAAGCCCGGGCAGATCGCGTTGACCCGCACCCCGTCGGGCGCCAGCTCGCGCGCCATCGCCTTGGTGAGGCCCAACACGCCGGCCTTGGCGGCAGAGTAATGCGGGCCGCCGAAAATGCCGCCGCCGCGCTGCGCCGAAACCGACGACATGTTGACCACCGAGCCGGTCTGGCGCTCGCGCCAGTGCGGGATCAGCGCCTGCGTCATGTAGAGTGTGCCGCGCAGGTTCACATCGGTCACCGCATCGTAATTCTCGGGCGCGATCTCCATGATCTTGAGCGGCTGGGTGATGCCGGCGTTGTTCACGAGGATGTCGACCGCGCCGAACTTCTCGATCAGCGCCTTGGCGACGGCGAAGCAGGCGTCCTTGTCGGTGACGTTGCAGGCCATGCCCACATGGCCCTCGCCCGGCAGGTCGGCGGCGGCGGCCTGCGCCTGCGCCTCGTCAAGATCGGTGATCGCAACGGTCGCGCCGTGCTCGGCAAACAGCTTCGCCGTCGCCTTGCCAAGGCCGCGCGGGCTGGCGGCACCGGTCACGATGGCGAATTTTCCACTCAGCAGTCCCATCTGGTCTTCCTTCTGTCTCTCGGCGGGCCTCCCCGCTCGGTCTGCGTGCGGACGGCCCATGCCGGTCCGGTGTCTCTGCGGGCAAGGGCGCAGCGGCGGCCGGGCCGCGCGGCATCCCCCGGGGGATATGGCTGTGTTGCTGATCCTCCCCTGCGGCTCTCCCCTGCCGCGGTTTGAAGGACCATGACAAAGCTGGGGCCGCGAATAAATGAATGAAACTTAACGAGCTTGTTAGGAGAACTTCAAAGCTAGGCAGCCCAAAACCGGCTATCCCTTCTGGTCATCCGCGCCGGTCGTCCCCCCGCGACACCGGCGCAGACGGAACTTGGGAGGACATCATGAAACTCGGACTGGGCAGCTACGCCTATCGCTGGTCCATTGGCATCAAGGACCAACGCCCCGCCCGCCCGCTCAGCGCCTTCGACCTGCTCGACCGCGCCGAGGCGCTGGGGATGAGCGTCGTGCAATATGCCGACAACATGCCGCTCGACCGGCTCGAGCCGGCCGATCATCACCGGCTCTTCGAGCTCGCGCAGGAAAAGGGCCTCGCGCTCGAGCTTGGCACCCAGTGCTTCGATGCCGACGAGGTCGACCGCTACATCGAGATCGGCAAGCGCCTGCATGCGAAGATCCTGCGCGTGGCGCTCGACGAGGCCGATGGCCACATGCCGGTGCCGGAGCTCGCCGAGGCGCTGCGCCCGCGGGTCGATGCCGCCCGCGCCGCCGGCATGAAGATCGCCATCGAGAACCATTTCAACTACCCGAGCCCGCGCATGGTCGAGCTGCTGGAGGCGGTGGGCGACGATCACCTGGGCGTCTGCCTCGACGTGGCCAACTCGATCTGCGCGAACGAGTGGCCGGAGGAGACCATCTCGCTGCTCGCGCCCTACACCATCAACCTGCATCTCAAGGATTACGAGATCACGCCCGACACCTATGGCGTCGGATTCCGCATCCACGGCGTGCCGCTCGGGACGGGGCGCGCGCCGATCCGCTGGACGCTCGACCAGCTCGCCCATTGCCCGAAGGACATGAGCGTCATCCTCGAGCACTGGCTGATGATCGAGGGCGGCACGCTCGAGGACGCCATCGCCAAGGAGCAGCCCTGGATCGAGCAGACCACAGCCGCCGCAAAGACATTCGTCCAATGAGGGGGGAGGCCCACATGACCGACGACATCCGCACCAAGAAGCTCATCAACGCACCCGAAGACATCATCCCCGAAGCCATCGAGGGCATGCTGCTGGCGCATCCGCACATGCTCAAGGTCGAGGGCGCCACCGGGCGCGCCATCGTTGCCAAGGACGGCCCACGCGACGGCAAGGTCGGCATCGTGATCGGCGGCGGCTCGGGCCACGAGCCCGCCTTCGCCGGCTATGTCGGGCGCGGGCTGGCCGATGCGGCGGCGGTGGGCAATGTCTTTGCCTCGCCCTCGCCCGAGCACATCATGGACGCCGCCCGCGCCGTCGATGGCGGGGCCGGCGTGGTGTTTCTCTACGGCAATTACACCGGCGACGTGATGAATTTCGACATGGCCGCCGAGGAATGCGAAGCCATGGGCGTTCCGGCGCATTCCTTCGCCGTCACCGACGATGTCGCCTCCGCCCCCAAGGGCCGCGAGGGCGAGCGGCGCGGCATCGCGGGCGATTTCTTCGTCTTCAAGATCGCAGGCGCCGCCGCCGAGCAGGGCCGCGACCTCGCCGGCGTGGTCGCCGCTGCCACCAGGGCCAACGAGAATTGCCGCTCCATGGGCGTGGCGCTCAGTGCCTGCTCGCTGCCGCAGACCGGCAAGCCGAATTTCGAGCTCGGCCATGACGAGATGGAAATCGGCATGGGCATTCACGGCGAGCCCGGCATGCGCCGCGGCAAGCTCGAGACCGCCGACGAGGTGGCCGAGGAGCTGATGCAGGCGATCCTCGCCGACATGGGCCTGACCCATGGCGACGAGGCCGCGGTGCTCGTCAACGGGCTCGGCGCCACCGGCCCGCTCGAGCTCTACCTGCTGCATCGGCGCGCCGCCAAGATCCTCGAGGCGCATGGCATCGGCATCCATTTCGCCTGGGTCGGGGAATACTGCACCTCGCTCGAGATGGCCGGTGCCTCGATCACGCTCCTGAAGCTCGACGACGATCTCAAGGCGCTGCTCGACACCCCCTGCCGCACCCCGGCGCTCACCGTGGCGGGCGATCTCGCCCCCGCCGGCACCCTGACCCGCCGCGACCATGCCAGCGCCGGTGCCGGCGCGTCGGTCGATCACGCCAGCCTCGCCACCGACGGCCCGATCACGCCCGAGCGCTTCCGCAGCATGATGCTGGCGATGGGCGCGGCGATCCACGACAACCGTGACTGGCTCTCCGAGCTCGACGGCGTCATCGGTGACGGCGATCACGGCGTCACCATGGACATCGGCTGGACCGCCGTGCGCAAGGAGCTGGCCGAGCCCAGCGACGAGACGGTGACCGAGATCTCCGAGCGCATGGCCAAGGCCTTCCTCGACGCGGTCGGCGCCTCTTCGGGGCCGCTCTATGCCTCGGCCTTCCGCAAGGCGGGCGCGATGGTGTCGGACCGGCTCAACCTCGACGCCGCCGCCACCGTGGCGTGGATCGAGGGCATTTGCGCCGGCATCCAGTCGCGCGGCGGCGCGCAGGTCGGCGACAAGACGATGATCGACGCCTGGGTGCCGGCGGTGGCCAAGGCCAAGGAGGCGCTGCAATCGGGCGGCGATGTCATCGCCTGCCTGGAGGCCGCCTGCTCGGGCGCCTGCAACGGCCGCGACTACACCGCCGAGATCGAGAGCCGCCGAGGCCGCTCCGCCAAGCTCGGGGCGCGCTCGCTGGGGCACATGGATCCCGGCGCGGCCTCGGCGCATGTGATGCTCGTCGCCATGACCGAGGCCGCCCGCGGCTGAGCCCCCTGCCCGGCGCGCCATCGCGGGCCGGGCGCACCCCACCAAGAAAGGACAGGTCATGGCACGATCCGCCTCCGCGGTCTCCAACGTCTCGCTCGCGCGGCGCGCCTGGAACATCCGCCGCAAGGCGCTGCTCATGGGCGAGGTGCAGGGGCAGGGCTATGTCGGGCAGGCGCTCGGCGTCGCCGACGTGCTCGCCACCTCGTATTTCCACGCCATGGAGTGGCGCGCCGACGATCCCGAATGGGAGGGGCGCGACCGTTTCTACCTCTCGATCGGCCATTACGCCATCGCGCTCTACGCCGCCCTGATGGAGGCCGGCATCCTGCCCGAGGAAGAGCTCGGCACCTACGGCATGGATGACAGCCGCATGCCGATGTCGGGCATGGCCTCCTACACGCCCGGCATGGAGATCACCGGCGGCTCGCTGGGCCACGGGCTCGGCATCGCCGTGGGCGCGGCGCTGGGGCTGAAGCGCAAGGGCTCGGACCGCTTCGTCTACAACCTGATGTCGGATGGCGAGCTTGGCGAGGGCTCGACCTGGGAGGCGGTGATGTCGGCGGTGCAATGGCGGCTCGACAACCTGATCTGCCTCGTCGATTTCAACAACCAGCAGGCCGACGGCCCGTCGCGCGCCGCGCTCGCCCAGGGCCCCGAGGCGCCCAAGTGGGAGGCCTTCGGCTGGCACGCGCAGGAGGTCGACGGCAATGACCTCGACGCGCTGGTCGCGGCCTTCGACACCGCCCGCGCCCTGCCCGAACCGAAGCCGCGCGTCATCATCTGCAACACGCGCATGTGCAAGGGCGTCGATTTCCTCGAGGCCCGCGAGCAGAACCATTTCGTCCGGGTCGAACCCGAGGAATGGGCCCGTGCTCTCGATCGGCTGGAACAAGGAAAGCCGCAATGACCCACGCCTCGAAAGCCCGCAAATACGAGCCGCGCATGCCGCCTCAGGGCGAAACCGTCGCCACCTCGGCGATGATCGCCTCGCTGGCGGCGGAGGGCTACGATACCGTCTCCGCCCCCTTCGGCCACGCGCTGGTCGAGGCAGCAAAGGACGATCCGCGCATCGTCGGCCTGTCGGCGGACCTGTCGAAATACACCGACCTGCATGTCTTCGCCAACGCCCTGCCCGAGCGCTTCTACCAGATGGGCATGGCCGAACAGCTGCTGTTTTCCGCCGCCGCCGGGTTGGCCCGCGAGGGATTCATCCCGTTCGCCACCACCTACGCGGTGTTCGCCGCCCGCCGGGCCTATGATTTCATCGCCATGGCGATTGCCGAGGAGAACCTGCCGGTCAAGATCGCCTGCGCCCTGCCCGGCCTCACCACCGGCTACGGCCCGAGCCACCAGGCCACCGAGGATCTGGCGATCTTTCGCGGCCTGCCCGACATGGTGCTGATCGATCCCTGCGATGCCTGCGACGTGGCCGGCATGGTGCCCGCGATGATCAATCATCCCGGCCCCGTCTATGCCCGCCTGCTGCGCGGCAAGGTGCCGAGCGTGCTGACCCGTCACAAGCCCGACTACAGGTTCGAGCTGGGCCGCGCCCAGATGATCCGGGAAGGGCGCGACGTGCTGGTCATCGCCTCGGGCATCATGACCATGCGCGCCCTCGATGCCGCCGAGCTGCTGGCGAAGGACGGCGTTGACGTGGCGGTGCTGCACGTGCCCACGATCAAGCCGCTCGACACCGCGACCATCCTCGCCGAGGCCGGGCGCGGCGGGCGGCTGGTGGTCAGCGCCGAGAACCACAGCGTCAACGGCGGCTTGGGCGAGGCGGTGGCGGCGACGCTGCTGCAGGCGGGCGTGACGCCGTCCTTCCGGATGATCGGGCTGCCCGACGCCTTTCTCGAGGCCGGGGCCCTGCCAACACTGCACGATATGTACGGGCTTTCGGTCGACCGCGTGGCCGCGCGCATTCGCAGCTGGCTCTGATCGCGGTCAGCCCGCCGCGAATAGCTGCTTGCTTGAGACCGAAGCGAGGCCTGAGCAAGGATGAAACCCAGATGGACCGAAACCCCGCTACCAAGGTATGCCATGACCCTCTGGTGAAAGCCCCGCTGGTGGTCCGAGACCATCTTCACGGTTAGTGACGTAGCTGGGCCTGCGCTGAGGCTAAAGTGACGTCCTCAAGCAGTGCGCTCCAGTCTGCCATGCACGAACACGACCCGAATTTTGTCACCAGCAATCATCTCGAGTTAGGGCGAATATCGGGTGAATTCTCCAAAGACCGTCCTGAGAACCGCCATTGCTGCAAGCCACGAGAGCTGAAGTGATGGCGTTGTTGCACAAATACAGGGGGATTCATCTCGTGAATCCAGCATGCGAGCCGGGCAGCATGAGCAAACCTCCGAAGACGACCTACAAGACCACCAACTGGCACAGCTATTAACAGGCTTTGAAGCAGCGAGGTTCGCTGACGGTCTGGTTCGATCCCTCGATGCAGTGGAAGGCGGTGCCGCTTGGGCGGCGCGGCCGCCAGCAGTCCTATCGCGATGCTGCGATCCGGGTCTGCCTCGCTCTCAAGGTCCTCCTCGGCCTGCCACTCCGCCAGACGACAGGGTTCGTGGCGAGCCTGCTGAAGCTTTCCGGGCTGGACTGGCCCGTGCCTGACTTTTCCACCTTGTCGCGCCGCCAGAGAATCTTGGACGTCGTTGTCCCGTATCGCGGCTCCAAGGGGCCGCTTCACCGTCTCGTCCCCTCTCGGGCATTGCTGCGCAATACCCTGCCGGGCAGCGGACAGCACCGGCATCACGGTGGAAGGCGAAGGCGAGTGGCATACGCGCAAGCGCGGTGGCTCGCGACGCAGGGTTTGGCGCAAGATCCGCCTCAGGATCGACGAGGAAACATTGGAGATCCGGGCGGTCGAAGTCACCTCCAGCAATGTCGCCCCCTCTCGGCAGCATCCTGAGGATGCACCTGCCGGGCAGTGGATGCGCCGATATTGCCGGACCTGCTTGCCCAAATCCAGGCGGAGGAGGGGATTACCACCGTCACGGCCGACGGTGCCTATCATACCCACGTCTGCCATGATCCCATCGCCGCCCGCGATGCTGCTGCTATCATTCCGCCGAGACGGAATGCGAGACCCTGGAAGCCGGACACAGCCGGAACCTGGTCGCGAAACGAGATCCTGCGGGCGTCAAAGCACTTGGGCCGGGCACTCTGGCGAAACTGGAGCGGGTACCACCGCCGCAGCAGGGTCGAAACGAAAATGAACTGCGTGAAGCAACTCGGCCAGCGGCTCGTGTCGCAGGACTTCGACCACCAGGTGGCAGAGGTCCAAATCCGCGCGTCGATCATAAGCTGATTTGCGCAACAGCGCCCTCTCGAGCTGGAATACCTCGACGAACACTCGCCCGACCAAGTGGCAACTTGAATCGCGGTGCTCGGCGACCGCTCCGAGTCGCTCGGTCTGGCGCCGGCCGGACACCCGATGACCTCGGACGCCATTACTTCGGTGCGCGACCGAGGCATGCAGGGATCGGCGTTGATCGGGCTGCACGCGGGAATGTCGGCTATATTGACCATGACTACTGTAAGAAGCCCCGCCCCGCCGGTTGAGACTTCAACCGCATCTACCATAATGAAGGCAAGATCGGCCCGATGCCGGCATCCAGAGGGTCAACATCCCGATCGAGATCCACACTTCGGAAAACGTCTGAAACTCGAGCCTGTCAGGCCGTCTCCCCGGCCATTTCCGCGGTCAGAAAGTCGATGAAGCCGCGCACACGCCGCGACTCGTAATCGCGCGGCGGGGTCACGGCATAGAGATTGGTGGGCTCAGCGGTGTAGGCCTCAAGCGCGGTCTCGAGGCGCCCCTGAGCCAGGTCCTCAGCGATGTCGAAGCTCGATTTCTGCACCACGCCTGCGCCGGCAATGGCCCATTGCCGCAGCGCCTCGCCATCATTGACCTGACGGTCGCCACTCACGCGGACGCGGAAGCGGTCCCCTCCTTCGCGGAACAGCCAGAAATCATGCCGCATCCCCGGCGCAGCCAGCAGCAGGCAGGTGTGAGCGGCCAGCTCGCGCGGATGTTCGGGCTTGCCGTGCCTGCGCCAGTAGTCCGGCGAGGCGCAGACGCTCTTCTGCCCGCGAAGCAATAGCCGCGCCTTCATGTCGGAATCCTGCAGCGGCCCGGTGCGGATCGCCAGATCGAACCCACCCTCGACCAGATCCACCAGCGTGTCGGCAAAAAACACCTCTACCGTCAGACCGGGATGCCGGCGCATGAAGGCATCGACCAGCGGCGCGATGCGCTGCCGGCCGAGATCGTTGGTGGTGGTCATACGGATGTTGCCGGTCAGCGGCCCGGCCTCTGCAAAGCCGCTCATCACCTCGTCCACATCCGCCAGAATGCGCTGGCTACGCTCGAGAAAGCGCTTGCCCTCGGGCGTGAGCGACAGCTTCCGCGTCGTCCGCACCACCAGCTGCGCCCCGAGCTGCTCCTCGAGCGCCTTCAGCCCGTAGGTCACGGTCGAGGGCGACACGCCCCAGTCCCGCGCCACCGCCGAGAGATTGCCGCTCGCCGCGATGGCACCAAAGAGCCGCATGGTCCGGATGGGGTCCATTATTCGATCCAATCGAAAGGTTTATACGATTTCCTACCCATTCCAATCGCTCAGCGAAAGTTACTTCTATGGCAACAGCAATCAGGACGCTCGCGTCGCGCCGCTAGGAGGCCCCCCACCCTGCGTGGCAGACCTGCCCCGCCGAAGGCTGGCGACGCGAGCTCCGGAACCGAAAGGCCCTTTCATGACCACCATTCGAGGCATCGAGCACATCGGCATCACCGTGCCGGACCACGACGCCGCCATCGCCTTCTTCAAGGCCGCCTTCGGCGCCGAGGAGATGTTCTCGCAAACCGAGACCAATGGCGGCCCCTTCCCCGCGGAAGAGATCGGCCCCAAGAACGGCCTGCGCTCCGGCACCGCGATGATGAAGGTCACCGTGCTGCGGCTGCAGAACGGGCCGAACGTCGAGATCTTCGAGATCGACCGGCCCGGTGGCACGCCGGAGACCAATATTTCGGATTTCGGCATCAGCCATTTCAGCGTCAACGTGACCGACATCGACGCCGCGATCGCGGCCTTTGACTGGGCCGGCGGAACGCTGCTCGAGGGTCCCTACGATCTTGCGGCGCCCGAGGACGGGCCCGGCAACCGCGGCATCTTCGGGCGCACGCCGTGGGGCCTGCTCATCGAGATCCAGCACCTGCCCGCGCCGATGACCTATTTCGACGATGCCGACGCCACGCGCTGGATCCCGGAGGACTGAGATGACCCTTCAAAACACCTCCGTCTTGGTCATCGGCGGCACCTCGGGCATCGGCTTCGGCGTCGCCAAGGCGGCGCAGGAGGCCGGCGCGCATGTCACTGTCGCCTCGCGTTCGGCCGAGAAGGTGGCGAACGCGTCCACCAGGCTCGGGACCGAGGGCGTCGAGCTCGACACCCGGGACGCGGCGATGCTCGAGGGCTTCTTCGCCGGGCACAGCTTCGACCACATCTTCTGCTCGGCGGCGAGCACCCGGGTCGACGCGGTTCGGTCGCTGGCGCTCGAAGACGCCTACGGCTCCTTCGACTCCAAATTCTGGGGCGCCTACCGCGTGGCGCGCGCCGCCAGTGTCAGCCCCGGCGGGTCGCTGACCTTCGTCTCGGGCTTCCTGTCGGTCCGTCCCAAGGCGGGCGCGGCGATCCAGGGCGCGATCAATGCCGGGATCGAGGGGCTGACGCGCGGCCTCGCGCTTGAGCTTGCGCCGATCCGGGTCAACTGCATCTCGCCCGGTCTGATCAAGACCGAGATGTACGACACGCTCGACGGCGACGGCCGCAAGGCGATGTTCGAGGGCGCCGCCGAGCGCCTGCCCGTGGGGCGCGTCGGCACACCCGAGAACATCGCGACGCAGGCGCTCGCCCTGATGGCCAACCCCTACATGACCGGCAGCACGATCTTCGTCGATGGCGGCGGCGCCATCGCCTGACAAACCGATATTGGAAAGGACAGCAACATGAAACGCACCACGCTTGGAACCACCGGCTTTGACATCGCCCCCATCGTCTTCGGCGGCAACGTGCTCGGGTGGACCACCGACGAGGCCGAGAGCTTCCGCGTGCTCGATGCCTTCATCGACCACGGCTTCGACACCATCGACACCGCCGATGTCTACTCGGCCTGGGCCGAGGGCTACTCGGGCGGCGAGTCCGAGACCGTACTCGGCAAGTGGTTCGCCGCCCGACCCGGCATGCGCGACAAGGTGAAACTCTTCACCAAGGTCGGCTCCGACATGGGCGGCCCCGGCGAGAAAGGGCTTTCCGAGGCATGGATCACCAAGGCGGTGGAGAAATCGCTGAAACGGATGCAGGTCGAGACCATCGACCTCTATTTCTCGCACTGGCCCGACCCTTCGGTGAGCCACGAAGAGACGCTCGGCGCCTATGACAAACTTCTCAAGGCCGGCAAGATCCGCGCCATCGGGGCGTCGAACTATGATGCGGCGCTGCTCACCTCGGCGCTCGAGGCGGCGGAAAAGAGCGGCCTGCCCGCCTACCAGGTGGTTCAGCCGGAGTATAACCTCTTCGACCGCGCGGGCTTTGAAGGGCCGCTTCAGGATCTGTGCGTCGAGAATAACATCGGCGTGGTGACCTATTTCTCGCTCGCCGCGGGCTTCCTGACCGGCAAGTACCGCAGCGCCTCCGATCTCGAAGGCCGCCAGCGGGCGCGGATGGTCGAGAAATACATGACCGAGCGCGGCATGCGGATCCTCGATGCGCTCGAGGAGGTCGCATCGGCCCATGGCGCCAAGCCCGCCGAGGTCTCGCTGGCCTGGCTGATGGCGCAGAAGGGCGTGAGCGCCCCGATCGCCAGCGCCACCTCGGTGAGCCAGGTCGAGAGCTTCGCCGAGGCCGCGGCGCTCGATCTCTCGGACGAAGACCTGTCGCGCCTCACCGAAGCCGGCGCCTGAGGCAAAGCCCGCCCCCGGCCCGTCCGGGGGCGGTGCGGCTCAGCTTTCGCCGACGAGGAAGTCGAAATCGCAGCCGTACTCAGCCTGCAAGATGTGCCTGT
>NZ_JBYNAH010000085.1:0-18947 GCF_059781815.1 Salipiger sp.
TGGGGTCAGGGGCGCTCGATGGCGATGGCGGTGCCTTCGCCGCCGCCGATGCAGATTGCCGCGATGCCGCGCTTGAGGCCGCGGCGTTCGAGCGCGTTCAGCAGCGTGACGATGATGCGGGCACCGCTGGCACCGATCGGGTGACCCAGCGCACAGGCGCCGCCATGCACGTTCACGATATCGCGCGGCAGGCCCATTTCCTTCATGAAGGCCATGGGCACCACCGCAAAGGCCTCGTTGACCTCCCAGAGATCGACATCCGTTTTTTTCCAGCCAAGCCGGTCGAGCAGCTTCTGTGCTGCCGGGATCGGGGCGGTGGGGAAGAGATTCGGCGCCTGCGCGTGGCTGGCATGGCCGAGAACGCGGGCGCGGGGCGTGGCGCCCGCCGCCTCGGCGCTTTCGGAGGTTGTCAGGACAAGCGCGGCGGCGCCGTCGGAAATCGACGAGGAATTGGCCGCGGTCACAGTGCCGTCCTTGCGGAAGGCGGGCTTCAGATGCGGGATCTTCTCGGGGCGGGCGCGGCCGGGCTGTTCGTCGCGGGTGATGATTTCCTCGCCGGTGCGGGCATGCACGCTGACGGGCGTGATCTCGGCCTCGAAGGCGCCGCTCCGCTCGGCGTCGAGCGCGTTGTCGAGCGAGGCGATGGCGTACTGGTCCTGCGCATCGCGGGTGAACTGGAAGGCTTCGGCGCAATCCTCGGCGAAGGTGCCCATCAGGCGGCCCCTGTCATAGGCATCCTCGAGCCCGTCGAGGAACATATGGTCGATCACCTGGCCATGTCCGATGCGAGCGCCGCCGCGCATCTTGGGCAGCAGATAGGGCGCGTTGGTCATGCTCTCCATGCCGCCGGCGATCATCGTGGTGGCGTGGCCGAGGGCGATCTGGTCGAAGGCCATCATCGCCGCCTTCATGCCGGAGCCGCACATCTTGTTGAGCGTGGTGGCCGGCACGGCCTCGCCGAGCCCGGCGCGGAAGCCGGCCTGGCGCGCCGGTGCCTGGCCCTGGCCGGCGGGGAGCACGCAGCCCATCAGCAGCTCGTCGATCGCAGGATTTCCCGCCTCCGCGCGCGCCGCACGGATCGCCGCGCCGCCGAGATCGGCGGCGGCGAGATCCGAGAATATGCCCTGAAAGCCCCCCATGGCACTGCGCGCCGCGCCGGTGATCACCACGTCTGTCATGAGTGTTCCTCCCTCTCCTCCGCACATCCTTACCGAATGCTAAGGATTGCCGTCTAGCCTTGCCGTCGAAAACCGTTGCGGGGCCGGAACATGCAGCTCACCGTCGTTCAGAACAGCGCAATCCCGGGGCATCAATGCGGGCCGGAGGACTCTGCCGATCCGGGTCGGGCGGAGTCTGCGGAGGAGGGGGCTTCGCTCGGGGCGGGGGACGCGCCTGCGATGGCAGATCGGGTGCAGCTTATCCGCGTCGACGAAGACCGCATCGATTCGGTGGTCGCGATCCAGTTCAAGGATGCGGTGCGGGCGCTGGTCGACCCAAAGGCGGGCCGGGTGATCCTCGACCTCGGGCAGGTGGAGTTCATCGATTCGAGCGGCCTTGGCGCGATCATCGCCGCCATGAAGGGGCTGGACGATGGCCAGCGGCTGGAACTCGCCGCGCTGAGCCCGGTGGTCGACAAGGTGTTCCGGATGACCCGGATGGACACGATCTTCACCATTCACGAGGCGGTGCCGCCGACCGGCAGCCCGGATGGCGGCTGAGCGGGCGGCGGGGAGCGGAAGCCGATGGAGGAGGCGCGAGAGCCGGAGCTGCATCTGATCCTCGATCTCTGGTTCTGTGCCACGCCCACACAGGTGCGCGAGAGCCTTGGCCTGGCAAGGGCGGCGCTCGAGCGGTCGGACTTTGACCAGACGCGCCGCGACGAGGTCGAACTGGTTCTCGCCGAAGCGCTGAACAATGTCGTCGAACATGCCTATGGCGGCAGGGCGGATGGCCGCATTCATCTCAAGATCTGGACGGACGGGGCCGCGGCGCTGCTGCGCATCTGCGACTTCGGCTGCGAGATGCCGCAGGGCCGCCCGCCGAGCGGACAGGCCGCCTGCGCCACCGACCGCGCCGAGCTGCCGGAGGGCGGCTATGGCTGGCACCTGATCCGGAGGCTGGTGGACGGGGTCTGCTACCGCCGCTGCGACGGAAAAAATTGTCTCGAGCTGCGACTCGGCAAGCTTGCGGCGAGGGGCGTGGCGAATTGGCAGGGCTCTTCATGAAAGCGCCCAGATCCGATCTTATTGGTGCCCGAAATGACCGCGATACAGAGAGGGTAGCTGCTTAAGGCTTCCCTCGGCGCCGCGCCGTTTCAGCCCCCACCCAGTGCGTGGCGTCGAGGTCTTTCCTTGTTGGAAACACTCCCGGAAATCGCGTATCCCGCCAACCGCCGAGGACCCTGTCCCGTGCGGTATTTCTGTCGTTGCCGAGGGGGGCGACCCGTCCGGTCCAAAACATGCAGGCGGGCCACCGCAATTCCTTCAACGGATCATATTTCCGCCCGAATGAACGGCGAAAAAGAAGGGGTAGCTGCTAAAGGCTTCCCTCGGCGTCACGTCGTTTCAGCCCCCACCCAGTGCGTGGCGCCGAGGCACTTTCCGCTCCCCCTTACACTTGAGCCGGTCCCGCCGAGCGGATGGTGCCAGAGCGTGGAGCGACACGCACTGCGCGAAATCTCCTCCTTCCCGCCGCAATTCGGCCTCCGAGTCTCGCGAAGCTCTCGACATGTGAGTTCTTCCCCTATGGAGCCCCTGGCATGTTCGGACCGATTTCCGCTCTCGAATCCTATATTTTCAATGCATTTCGTCTGAATGGGCGCGCGACGCGCTCGGAATATCTCTGGCCCGCGCTGGTCTACACGCTGCTGTTCTTCCTGGCGGCAATCGTCGATGTGATGATGCTGGCCGAGGCGACGCAGGACGGTGGCATGCCGCCTCTGAGCCCGCTGGCCTACTGGTCGGTGCCGCTGTTCCTGCTTTGCATGATCCCGAATTTCACCGTTGCGATCCGCCGTTTGCATGACAGCGGAAAATCGGGGGCGTGGATGCTGGTGATGTTCGTGCCGATGGTCGGCGGGATCATCTTCCTGGTCTTGCTGTTGCTGCCCTCGCAGGACCGCGAGAACGCCTGGGGCCAGCCGCGCGGCAAATCGCCGGGCACCGGTGCGCCCCTCTCGCGCGGTCACAAGGCCAGTGCGCTTGATTCCTATGCGCTGCTGCTGCAGGCCGATGCCCAGCCCTCGCCCGAGGAGGTCGCCCGCCGCAAGCAGGAGGTGCACGACTACTTCATGCGCAACGTCTCGCGCCGTGCCACGTCCTGACCGGGCGGCGCAACGCAAAAGGGCGGCCACGGGGCCGCCCTTGCCAGACATGGATCTGGTGATCAGTAGCTGAACTGCGAATAGATCCGGCCGAGATCGCCGTTCCAGTCGCCGTTGTAATGCTCGAGAAGCTCGTCCGCCGGCACCTTGCCGGTCTCGACGCTTTCCTTCAGCGCATTCAGGAAATGCGTCTCGTCGGGCAGCATGCCGCCGGCGCCGGGGCAGGCGCGCGCCTTGAGCCCGGCCTCGGCGATCTCCAGCGTACGTGCCGCGAGATCGTGCATCCGGATGCCCTCGACCTCCGCCGCCAGCGCGTCATCGGCGGCGGCAACGCGCAGCGCCTGCCGGGTCGGCGCATCCCAGCCCTTCACCAGATCCCAGGCCGCATCCAGCGCGCCGGCATCATAGGTCAGCCCGACCCAGAAGGCGGGCAGGGCGCAAAGCCGGCGCCACGGGCCGCCATCGGCGCCGCGCATCTCGATGAATTTCTTCAGACGCGCCTCGGGGAAGATCGTCGTCAGGTGATCGGCCCAGTCCGACAGGGTCGGCACTTCGCCGGGCAGTGCCGGCAGCTTGCCCTTCATGAAATCGCGGAACGACATGCCGAGCGCGTCGATATACTTGCCGTCGCGGTAGACGAAATACATCGGCACATCGAGCGCGTAATCGACATAGCGGTCAAAGCCGAACCCGTCCTCGAAGACGAAGGGCAGCATGCCGGTGCGGTCGGCATCGAGGTTGCGCCAGACCCAGGAGCGGTAGCTCTTCATGCCGTTGGGCTTGCCCTCGAAGAACGGCGAGTTGGCGAACAGCGCGGTGGCCACCGGCTGCAGCGCCAGCGCCACGCGCATCTTCTTGACCATGTCGGCCTCGGAGCCGAAATCGAGGTTCACCTGCACGGTGCAGGTGCGCCGCATCATGGTGGTGCCGGTGGTGCCGACGCGGTGCATGTAGGCATCCATCAGCTTGTAGCGTCCCTTGGGCATCAGCGGCACGTCGTCATGCATCCACTCGGGCGCGGCGCCGAGACCGATGAAGCCCACGCCGATCTCGTCGGCGATGCTCTTCACCTCGCGCAGGTGCTCGTTCACCTCGTCGCAGGTCTGGTGGATGGTCTCGAGCGGGGCGCCCGACAGCTCCAGCGCGCCGCCCGGCTCGAGCGAGACATTGGCGCCGTCCTTGGTCAGCCCGATGAGCTTACCGCCCTCCGCGACCGGGTCCCAGCCGTAGCGGTCGCGCAGGCCTTCCAGCACCGCGCGGATCGAGCGTTTGCCCTCATACGGGAGCGGTTCGTGGGTGTCGGTCAGGTAGCCAAATTTCTCGTGCTCGGTGCCGATGCGCCAGTCGCTCTCGGGCTTGCAGCCGGCCTCGAGATATTCCGCGAGCTGTGCGTGGCTCTCGATCGGGCCGCCGCCGGATTGGGGGATGGACATGAGGGCGCTCCGAATTGTCTGGCCGTATCGCTTTGAAGGTCAGGCATGGGCGGTCTGCCCAGGCTTGTCAATGCAGACGGAGGTGTGTGGATTTGCACGAAGCCTTGCGCCAGATCTCCACCGGGCGGCTGCCGTCGCGGCGCATTTCCGCCAGCATCCGCTCGGTCTGCAGGCCGGGAAGGGTGGCAAAGGCATCGAAAAGCGCGTCGGCGCCCTCGGCGTTGAGCGGGATGGCAAGCGGCTCCTGCCCGGGCTGGTGCAGCAGCCAGTGCGGCGGTTTCCCGGTCGGGTCGAGGCTCAGCGCGCTCAGCGCGTCGAGATCGGCCACGCCGCCCGAGAGCGGCCCGAAATAGGTGATGCGGCCCTCGATCACCTGCACGATGCCGGGCCCGCCGCTGCCGATGCGGAAGCGGCCGCGCTGGATGCCCGCGACGATCAGCAGCGCCCCGGCGATGGCAACCGCGTAGCCGATCCAGTGCAGCAGCCCGCCGCCGGTGAAAAACCCCCAGTAGAGCCCCAGCGCCAGCACGCCGACCCCCACCAGCGCCTCGCGCCATTGTGACAGCGCCGCCTTCGCTTCGGGCCGGATCACGCCCAGTCCCCGCTCTGCGCCTGCCACAGGGTCAGCGCCGCCACCGCCGCCGTGTCGGCGCGCAGGATACGCGGACCTAGGGCGATCACGCGGGTCTGCTCCATCCGGCCCAGCCGCGCGCGCTCGGCATCCGAAAAGCCTCCTTCCGGGCCGATCAGAACGGCAGCAGGGGCGAGGACGCCCGCAAGGGCGGAGGAGCGACTGCCCGCCTCCGCCTCGTCGCAGAACAAAAGCCCGCGCTCTTCGGGCCACTCGGAAAGAAGCCGGTCGAGCCGCACCAGCTCCGCCACCTCGGGCACGTAGAGCGCGCCGCATTGCTCCGCCGCCTCGAGCGCGTGGGCCTGTAGCCTGTCCTGCCGGATGCGCTCGGAATTGGTGAACTGCGTCTGCACCGGTAGAATGCGCCGCACCCCGAGCTCAACCGCTTTCTCGACGATGAAATCGGTGCGCGCCTTCTTGATCGGCGCGAACAGCAGCCACAGGTCCGGCGGCATCACCTGCGCCCGGGTCTGCTCGGCGCAGACCGCCTCGCCGGCCTTCTTGCCGGCCTGCGTGATCTCGGCCCGCCACTCGCCATCCTGGCCGTTGAACAGAAGAAGCTCTCCGCCCGTGGCCATGCGCATCACGGAAAAAAGATAGTGAGCCTGCTCCCGTGTCAGCGGGACAGGTTGTCCCGCGCCCAGCGGGTGCTCTACAAACAGGCGAACCTTCGCAGTCATGAGGCGCACCATATGAGCCAACCGGAACCAACGCCAGAGGCAGACGGACAGGTCTCCGACGCCGTGCGCGGCAACTGGGTGGATCACTACGCCCCGGCCTGGAGCCGGCCATACCTGCGGCTGTCGCGCGCCGACCGGCCCATCGGGACATGGCTGCTGCTGCTGCCCTGCTGGTGGGGGCTTTTGCTGTCGATGGTGCATGACGGGCGGGCCTCGCTCTTCGATCTGTGGATCTTTGCCGGCTGCGCCATCGGCGCCTTCCTGATGCGCGGCGCCGGCTGCACCTGGAACGACATCACCGACCGCAAGATCGACGGCTCGGTGGCGCGCACCGCCTCGCGCCCGATTCCCTCGGGCCAGGTCAGCACCAAACAGGCGCTGGCCTGGGCGGTGATCCAGTCGCTGGTGGCCTTCGCCATCCTCGTGACCTTCCCGCCGATGGCCATCGCGCTCGGCGTGCTGTCGCTGGCGCCGGTGGCGATCTACCCCTTCGCCAAGCGCTTCACCTGGTGGCCGCAGGTCTTCCTCGGCATCGCCTTCAACTGGGGCGCGCTCTTGGCCTGGACCGCGCATTCCGGACGCCTCGAGCTGCCCGCGGTGCTGCTTTACCTCTCCGGCATGGCCTGGACGCTGTTCTACGACACGATCTACGCCCACCAGGACAAGGAAGACGACGCGCTCATCGGGGTGAAATCCACCGCTCGCCTCTTCGGCGATGCCGCCACGCCAAAATGGCTGGCGGGCTTCCTGGTGGTCACCGTCTCGCTCATGGGGCTCGCCATCGTCGCGGCGGCGCCGCGCGGCGAGATCCTGCAGCTCGCAATCCTGATCGGCGGGCCCTGGGCCATGGGCTGGCACATGCTCTGGCAGATGCGCCGGCTCGAGGTGAACGATTCCGACCGTCTGCTCATGCTGTTCCGCTCCAACCGCGATGCGGGGCTGCTGCCTGTGCTGTTTTTTGCCGTCTCCCTGCTGGCTTGATTGCGCGGGCACCGGGCGGGGCGTATCACCCCTGCCAAGACCAATAAGAAGGAAGGAAGGCCGATGCGCCTGTCCAGGATCGCCATTCCCGCCACCGCGCTGCTGATCGCGGCCGTGCTCTGCGTCATCATCGCGTTCTTCTCGGTACGCCTCGTCGAGGACAGTTCCCTGAACGGGGTCGAAGACGCGCTCGACATCGCCGAGCTCGACTGGGCCGATGTCGATGTCAACGGGCTGCAGGTCTTCCTGATCGGCGAAGCCCCGGATGAGGCGGCGCGGTTCCAGGCGGTGACGGTGGCCGGCACGGTGGTGGATTCGGCACGGGTCATCGACCAGATGCTGGTGGCCGACGCCGCCGACATCCGCCCGCCGGATTTCTCGGTCGAGATCCTGCGCAACGACGACGGCATCTCGGTGATCGGTCTGATCCCGGCCTCTACCGACCGCGACGACATGATGGCCCGCTTCGCCGAGATCGCCGGCGAGACCGGCGAGGTGGCGGACCTGCTCGAGGTGGCCGACTTCGCCGCCCCAGAAAGCTGGGAGCCGGCGCTGAACTTCGCGCTGCGCTCGCTTGGCGATCTGGCGCGCTCCAAGGTCTCGGTCTCGGCCCGGGAGGTGGCGATCAAGGCCATGACCGAGAGCGAGGCGGAACGCCGCAGGCTGCTCTCGACCCTCGAACGCCGCGCCCCGGAGGGGCTGGAGCTGGCGCTCGACATCTCCGCGCCCCGCCCGGTGATCACCCCCTTCACCCTCCGCTTCCTGATCGACGAGACCGGTCGCGCGCATTTCGACGCCTGTTCGGCCGATACCGAGGAAAGCCGCGCGGCCATCCTCGCTGCCGCCCGCAGCGCCGGCGCGACCGAAGACGAGACCTGCCGGCTCGGCCTCGGTGTGCCGAGCCGCCGCTGGGCCGACGCCGCGGTGCAGGCGATCTCGGCGCTGAGCGAACTGGGCGGCGGCTCGGTGACCTTTTCCAACGCCGACATCGCGCTTCTGGCGCTCGAAGGCACCGATCAGGGGCTGTTCGATCGCGTCGTGGGCGAGCTCGAAACCGGCCTGCCGGAGGTCTTTGCCCTCAAGGCCGTGCTGCCCGAAACACCTGACGCGAAAGACGAGGGGCCGCGCGAATTCACCGCCACGCTGAGCCCCGAAGGTTCGGTGCAGCTGCGCGGCCGGGTGCGCTCGGAGATTGCCCGGCAGACCGCCGACAGCCTCGCCCGGGCGCTGTTCACCTCGGCCTCGGTCTACACTGCGGCCCGGGTCGACGAGGCCCTGCCGGCAAGCTGGTCGCCGCGTGTGCTGGCCGGGCTCGAGGCGCTGAGCCGGCTGTCGAACGGCGTGGTCCGGGTGACCCCGGACCTCGTCAGCCTGTCGGGCAATACCGGTAACCCGGATGCCGATGACGAGATCTCGGGCCTGCTGGCGGACAAGCTCGGCGAGACCGGCGAGTTCGAGATCAGCGTCACCTATCAGGAAAAGCTCGATCCGACGCTCGGGATCCCGACCCCGGAAGAATGCGAGGCGCAGATCGTCGAGATCATCGGCGACCGCAAGATCAACTTCGAGCCCGGCTCGGCCAATCTCGACGCCTCGGCCAAGGAAGTGATGGACGACATCGCCGAGCTGCTGAAGCTCTGCGGCGACATCCCGCTCGAGATTCAGGGCCATACCGACAGCCAGGGCCGCGAGTCGATGAACGAGCAGCTCAGCCAGGACCGCGCCCAGGCGGTTCTCGACGCGCTGCGCAACCGCCGGGTGCTGACCGCCTCCTACCGGGTCAAGGGCTACGGCGAATCGCAGCCCATCGCCGACAACGGCACCGAGGAGGGCCGCGAGGCCAATCGCCGCATCGCCTTCCGCCTGATCCGCCCGGAACCGGTGGAAGAGGAAAAGACCGCGCTGGAAGAGCTTGAAGAACAGGCCGGGGAAGGCGATACGGAAGCCCCAGAGGCGGAACAGGGGACAGGTGAATGAACAGGGCCGAATTCGTGATCGCCACGGCGATCATTCTCTTCGTGGCCTTCTGCATGGGCTGGTTCGCCAACTGGCTCGTGCACCGGTTCAAGCGGGTGAGCCAGTCGGATGTCGACCAGCTCGAACGCATGAGCCAGGAGCTGCACGAGGCCGAGGAGACCCGCGACCAGGCCATCACCTACCTGCAGCAGCGCGAGGCCGAGCTGACCAACCAGCTCGCCCAGACCGAAGCCGAGCTTTCGGCGGCCATGGAAGGCTTGCGCGAGGCGCGCCACGAGGCCGAGGAAATGCGCGGCTGGATCGAGCGCAACAAGGGCGGCGCTGCCTGAGCGCTGCCGCTCGCTGAGTGAGCCGCTGTCGCGGCGCAGGTTGAGCCACGCCCCGCCTGCGGCGGGACGTGGCGGCGGGCGCTGGTGGGACTGGTGCGGCTCTTGCCGTTTGGTGCACAGGTGGTGCCGTGGTCTCTTTGAGTATTTGGGACGTAGAGAAGAGAGGGCGTTGGTGCGCTTGCCCTGGGCCTCTTCGGGCGGATGGCTTTCCATTTGCGGCGCGGGCTCGTAAGAGGCTGGGGAAAGGAAGGTGCCCGATGTCCCATGTCACGCTTGTGCGCCACGGCCAGGCCAACACCAGCGCGCGCGACGAGATCTCCTATGACAGGCTGAGCGATCTCGGGCGACAGCAGGCGCGCTGGCTCGGCGAGCACATGCGCGGCACCGGCGAGCGCTTTGCCCGCGCCTATAGCGGCACCCTGACCCGCCATCGCGAAACCGCCGAGGAGATGGCGCTGGGGCTTGAGGTGGTGACTGACGCGCGGCTCAACGAGCTCGAGTATTTCACCATGGCGCAGCTCTGCGCCGAGCAGCACGGGGTTGCGGTGCCCGAGAGCCGCGAGGCCTTCATCCTGCACCTGCCGCGGCTCTTCACGATCTGGCGCGAGGGCGGCCTCGAGGGCGCGCCGGAGAGCTTCGAGAGCTTCGAGACTCGCGTCGGCGAGGCGCTGCACGAGATCGCCGGCGGCGAGGGGCGCGCGGTGGTGGTGACCTCCGGTGGCCTCATCGGCATGGCGATGCGGGTGACCATGGGGCTCGGGATGGGGGCGCTGGCGCATGCCTGCCTCGCCATCGAGAACAGCTCGGTGCACCGCTTCCAGCCGCTGGCCACCGGCCTTGCGCTGACCCAGTTCAACGCCGTGCCGCATCTCGAGGCGCCGGGCCGGGCCTACGCGCGCACCCATCTCTGAGCCGCGGGTTTCGCTCCGGGGCGCGCTGGGATAGTTTGCGCGCAAACGGACGGAGCAGATACATGACACATCTCTGGGTGCGCGCCGAACAGCGCCCGAACGAGGAACGGGTGGGGATCACCCCCGAGGGCGTGGCGGCGCTGATCGCGCAGGGCATGCGCGTTACCGTCGAGGACAGCGCCACGCGGATCATCCCCACGCAGGCCTACCGCGCGGCCGGGGCCGAGATCGCGCCCGAGGGCCGCTGGCCGGAGGCGCCGGCCGACGCGCTGGTCTTCGGGCTCAAGGAGCTGCCCGAGGACGGCACGCCGCTTGAGCACCGTCACATCATGTTCGGCCACGCCTACAAGGGCCAGCCGGCGGGGCAGGTGCTGCTGCAGCGCTTTGCCGCCGGCGGCGGGACGCTTTACGATCTGGAATATCTCGTCGAGCCCGACGGTCGGCGCGTCGCCGCCTTCGGCTACTGGGCTGGCTATGCCGGGGCCGCCGTCTCGCTCTATGCTTGGGCAGCGCAGCAGGGCGGCGAGCTTTGTGCGCCGGTCTCGACCTGGGGCGATGCCCGGGCGATGGAGGCGGAGCTGCTGGCGGCGCTCGAGGCGACCGGCGCGGCACGGCCGGAGGCCATCGTCATCGGTGCGCTGGGGCGGGTCGGCACGGGCGCGAGCGATCTTTGCGAGAAGATGGGCGTTTCCGTCACCCGCTGGGACATGGCCGAGACCGCGAGCGGCGGGCCGTTTCCGGAGGTGCTCGACCACGCGCTGTTCCTCAACTGCATCCTTGCGCGCCCGGGAACGCCGGTCTTCGTGCCGGCCTCGGCGCCGACCGACACCCGCAAGCTCGCGGTGATCGGCGATATCGCCTGCGATCCCGACAGCGATTTCTCGCCCGTGAAGGTCTATGACCGGGCGACCAGCTGGGCGGCGCCGGTGCTGCGCGTCCACGATGCGCCGGCGCTCGACGTCATGGCGATCGACAACCTTCCCTCGCTGCTGCCGCTGGAAAGCAGCCACGACTTCGCCGGGCAGCTCCTGCCCTGGCTGAAGCAGCTGGACGCGCTCGACGACGGCGTCTGGGGCCGGGCGGAAGATTTCTTCAACACTCACAAACCGGAGGCATGAGCATGATTCACTGGTGTGGAACGGGGCTCTCGGCGGTCCCTGGGCTGCGACGCCTGATCGAGAACGGCCACGATGTCATGGTGTGGAACCGCACCGAGACCAAGGCGCGCGAGGCGGTGGGCGACCTGACCAACCGCATCCTCGCCTTCGCCCCCGAGGCGGTCGAAGCGGCGGTGCAGCCGGGCGACGTGGTGGTCTCGATGCTGCCCGCCGACTGGCACGTGCCGCTGGCCAAGATCGCCATCGCCAAGGGCGCGCATTTCGTCTCGTCGAGCTATATCTCGCCGGAGATGCGGGCGCTCGGGGACGACGCCAAGGCGGCAGGGGTGGCGCTGGTCAACGAGGTCGGGCTCGATCCGGGCATCGACCACCTGATGGCGCATGACCTGGTGCGGGCCTACCGCGAGTCCGATGCCTTCGATCCCGACAACGCGCTGAGCTTCCTGAGCTATTGCGGCGGGGTGCCGAAACACGCCAACGCCTTCCGCTACAAGTTCTCCTGGGCGCCGGTCGGCGTGCTGAAGGCGCTGCGCTCGCCGTCGCGCTCGATCCGGCAGTTCTCGGAGCTCAACGTGTCGCGGCCCTGGGACGCGCTCGGACGTTACGACGCGCCACTCGATCCGCCCGAGACCTTCGAGGTCTATCCCAACCGCGATTCGCTGCCCTTCATGCAAGAGTACGGCTTCGCGCCGGACTGGAAGGTGAAGGATTTCGTGCGCGGCACGCTGCGGCTCAACGGCTGGGCCGAGGCGTGGAAGGATATCTTCGCCACGGTCGAGACGGCGGACGACGCGGAGCTCGCCAAGCTCGCCGACGATCTGCTGAAGGAGAACGCCTACGAGGAGGGCGAGCCCGACCGCGTGGTGCTCTGCGTCTCGCTCAAGGCCGAGAAGGAGGGTGAACCCGTCTGGCACAAGACCTGGGTGATGGACGCCTGGCGCGACGAGCGCGGGCTGGCCATGGGCCGGCTGGTCTCGGTGCCGGTGTCGCTGGCCATCGAGGCGGTGCTCAACCGCGAGATCGTGCCGGGCGTCTCTGCGGCGCCCTCGGATCCGAAGCTGGTGAACCGCTGGCTCGAGGAGGTGCAGGTGCTGGCGCAGCGGCTGATGCGGGTCGATCTGGTCTGATCGCCTGAGCATGACATCGAGAGGGCCGGGGCGCTGAGAGGCGCTCCGGCCTTTTTCGTGGCGCGGGGGCAGGGGGCTGACCCGCGGGCAAAAGAAAAGCGGGCCCGAAGGCCCGCTTTCCGAAGCGTGTCGCGTGAGAGCCGTGGCTCAGCCGCCCCATACGTAGACGGCGCAGAACAGAAACAGCCAGACCACGTCGACGAAGTGCCAGTACCAGGCGGCGGCCTCGAAGCCGATATGCTTGGTCGGGGTGAAATCGCCTTTCATCAGGCGGAGCAGGCAGACGAACAGGAAGATCGTGCCGATGATCACGTGCGCGCCGTGGAAGCCCGTCGCCATGAAGAAGTTGGCGCCGTAGATGTTGCCCGAGAAGCCGAAGGCCGCGTGGCTGTACTCGTAGGCCTGGAAGACCGAGAAGATCACACCCAGAACGATGGCGATGATCAGGCCCCACTTCATGTCTTCACGGTTGTTCTCGTGCACCAGGGCGTGGTGCGCCCAGGTCGCGGCGCAGCCCGAGCAGAGCAGGATCATGGTGTTGATCAGCGGCAGGTGCCAGGGATCGAAGGTCTCGATGCCGGCGGGCGGCCAGACGCCATCGACGGCCGGCGAGAGCGGGCCCATCGGGTACATGGCGTGTTTGAAGAACGACCAGAACCAGGCGAAGAAGAACATCACCTCGGACATGATGAACAGGATGAAGCCGTATTTCAGGCCGATCTGCACCACCGGCGTGTGGTCGCCCACGCGGCTCTCGGCGATCACGTCGGACCACCAGCCGAACATCACGTAGAGTACGCCGACAAAGCCTGCGAGGAAGATCCAGGGGCCGCTGCCATGCATCCAGAGCACCGCCCCGAACAGCATGACGAAGGCCGCCACGGAGGCCACGAAGGGCCAGACGGAGGGGTTCAGAATGTGGTAGTCGTGGTCTTTAGCATGCGCCATCTCGTTTCCCTCGTTGGATCGGCGTTCAGTTCACGGACTTTTCGTCCGCGTTCTTGGTATCGAGCGCGGCCTGCACGTCTTCGGGCAGGTCGATCTCGTAGAATGTGTAGCTGAGCGTGATGTGGTTGACGAACTTCGCGTCGGGATCGTTGACGATCTCGGGGTCGACGAAGAAATTCACCGGCATCTGCACGCGCTCGCCCGGCATCAGCACCTGCTCGGTAAAGCAGAAGCATTCGATCTTGTTGAAATATCCGCCCGCCTCGTAGGGGTAGACATTGTAGGAGGCCTGACCGGCGACCGGGTGGTCGGTCGGGTTGTAGGCCTCGTAGAAGGCCAGCCCGTCCTGACCGATCTTCAGCGTCATCTCGGTCTGCGTGGGCTTGAATTCCCAAGGAAAGCCGCGCGCCTTGGAGCCGTCGAAGCGGATCTTGATCTCGCGCTCGAGCACGGTGCCGGTGGTGGCCTCGGCCACGTTGGTGGTGCCACCGAAGCCGGTGACGCGGCAGAACCAGTTGTAGAACGGCACAGACGCCCAGGCCATGGCGCCCATGAAGACAACCACGCCGACGAGCTGCAGCAGTGTCTTGTTCTTGCCGTCAGCCGCCATTCTGCACCTCCCTGTCGCCCTGCAGCGCGCCCGAGATGTCGCCGCCGGTGACCTTGACCATGGTCATGCCGAAGACGATGACGATGAACGCCACCAGCAACAGGCCCACGCCCACGTTGCGGCCGAAGCGGCGCTTGTGCAGGTCGTGCTGCTTGGAAATGCTCATGCCCAGCCCCCCAGGCCGAACCGCGCGAGGCCGGCCTCGAGCAGGATGGCACCGAAATGTGCGAAGAGGTAGAGCAGGGAAAGCTTGAAGAAGGCTTTCTCGGTCTTGAAGTTGTCGGCCTCGGAGGCGTCCTCGTCGCGGCGGAAGATCTCCCACGCGCCCTTGAGGAACAGCCCGTTCAGCACCACCGCCACGGCGAGGTAGACCGGGCCGCCGATCGAGGTGAAGCCGGTACCGATGGCCAGCGCGGCGAGCAGCACCGTGTAGACGAGGATGTGCACGCGGGTCGAGCGGCGGCCGTGGGTCACGGTCAGCATCGGCACGCCGGCATCGTCATAATCGGAGCGCATGAACAGCGCCAGCGCCCAGAAGTGCGGCGGGGTCCACATGAAAGTCAGGCAGAACATCAGCACCGCCTCGATGCCGACCGATCCGGTCGCGGCGGCCCAGCCGATCATCGGGGGGAAGGCCCCGGCGGCACCGCCGATGACGATGTTCTGCGGCGTCGAGCGCTTCAGCCACATGGTGTAGATCACCACGTAGAAGAAGATCGTAAAGGCGAGCAGGGCGCCGGCGAGCCAGTTGGTGGCCAGCCCGAGGAAGACGCAGGAAAAGGCCGAGAGCGCGAGGCCGAGCGCCAGCGCCTCGCCGGGTTCGACCCGGCCGGCGGGGATCGGGCGCTTCGAGGTGCGCTTCATCACCATGTCGATATCGGCATCCCACCACATGTTCAGCGCGCCCGAGGCGCCGCCGCCCACGGCGATGAACAGGATGGCGCAGAAGCCGATGAACGGATGCACCGGCACCGGCGCCGCCAGCAGGCCGACCAGCGCGGTGAACACCACCAGCGTCATCACCCGGGGCTTGAGCAGGGCGAAGTAGTCGCCGAACTGCGCCTCGCCGGGCTGGGTGGTCTTGAGAGGGCTGTTGGTGCTGATGTCGGTCATGCGGGTCTTCGATCGGGTGGGTCGTCAGGAAACCGGCGCCCCGCCTCCGGGGCGCCGGTCAGGGGATCAGGAGTTGGCCAGGAACTGGCGCACGTCGACGTAGCCGCCTTCTTCCTGTGCAGCCGCAAGCCATGCGTCATAGGCCTCCTGGCTGACCACCTTGACGGTGATCGGCATGTAGGCGTGGCTGATGCCGCAGAGCTCGGAGCACTGGCCGAAATAGACGCCTTCGCGCTCGGCGTTGAACCACAGCTCGGCGATGCGGCCCGGAACGGCGTCTTGCTTCACGCCGAAGGCGGGGATGGTCCAGGAGTGGATCACGTCGGCGCCGGTCACCTGCATCACCACGGTGGCGCCCACGGGCACAACCACGGCGGTGTCCGTGGCAAGCAGCCAGTCCTCGCGGCTGTAGCCGGCTTCGACCAGCTGCGCCTCGACCTCGTCGTTGAGGCGGTTGTCGCCGCCGGTGGCGGGCGAGCCGATCAGGTAGCCGTCATAGGCCAGATCGGTGCCGACATATTCGTAGCCCCAGTACCACTGGTAGCCGGTCACCTTGATGACCACGTCGCCCTCGGGGATCTCCTGCTGCTTGAACAGCACCGGCAGCGAGAACGCGCCAATGACCACGAGGATCAGAATCGGGCCGATGGTCCAGGCCACCTCGATCGGAGTGTGGTGCGTGAAGCTCGCCGGGGTCGGGTTGGCGCGGCGGTTGAAGCGGATGATCGCATACACCAGAAGGCCGGCGACGAAGAGCGAGATCACCGTGATGATGACGAGAAGCATCCCGTCGAGCCATTGCAGATCGCGCGCCAGTTCGGTCGCGGCGGGCTGAAATCCAAGGCCCCCCTGATGCGGGCGGCCGACCACTTCCAGGTCCTGGGCGATGGCTGGTGCGGCCAGAAGGCTGGACATGAGTCCCGTCAGCATCGAAATCTTACGCATGTGTCACCTGATCCGGTTGTCGTTCTTGTTCGTTCGCAGGAGGATGCAATCCGGGCGTCGAGCCCTGGAACAATCCTCCTCCCTCTTGTTCCGCTCTTTAAAAAGCACAGATCGTGCATCAAATAAACCAGGTCGCTTGCGGCAAAAAGGCGCTTTTTTTGATCTGGATCAAATAATACGAGGAAAACATGACCGAACTCCCCTTCCGCCCCTTCGAAACAGCGCTTGACCTGGATCGGTCGCTGGTGCAGCTGCGCGCCGCGCTGGAGGGAGCCGAGGATGGAGAGCTGTTTCTCGAGCGTCGCCGCGCCGAGGCGCTGGTGCTGGACGACGGGCGAATCAAGACCGCGAGCTACGACGCCTCGGAGGGATTCGGCCTGCGGGCGGTGAATGGCGAGGTCACCGGATACGCCCATTCCACCGAGCTTTCCGAAGCGGCCATCCAGCGTGCGGCCGAGACCGCGCGGCTGGCGGTCGGCGATGGCGGCGGGGTGCTGGCGCCGGCGCCCGCTGGCACCAACCGCACGCTCTACACCGATGCCGACCCGATCGCGGGGCAATCCTTCCCGGTGAAGGTCGAGACCCTGCGCGAGATCGACGCCTATGCCCGGGGGCTCGATGCCCGCGTGGTGCAGGTCACCGCGACCATCGCGGCGAGCTGTCAGGAGGTGGCGATCCTGCGCCCCGATGGCACGCTCGTCACCGACACGCGCCCGATGACCCGCGTCACGGTGAGCGTCATCGTCGAGGAGAATGGCCGCCGCGAGCAGGGCAGTGCCTCGGGTGGGGGCCGATACCTGCTCGACGGTCTGATGACGCCCGAGTCGTGGCAGGGCAAGGCGCGCGAGGCGCTGCGCATCGCGCTGGTCAATCTCGAGGCCGAGGCGGCGCCCGCGGGTGTCATGGACATCGTGCTGGGCCCGGGCTGGCCCGGCATCCTGCTGCACGAGGCGGTGGGCCACGGGCTCGAGGGCGATTTCAACCGCAAGGGCTCCTCGGCCTTCGCAGGCCTCATGGGCCAGCGCGTCGCGGCGCCCGGGGTGACGGTGCTCGATGACGGGACGATCCCCGACCGCCGCGGCTCGATCACCGTCGATGACGAGGGCACGCCCGGGGCGAAGAACGTGCTGATCGAGGATGGTGTGCTGGTGGGCTACATGCAGGACCGGCAGAACGCCCGGCTGATGGGTGTCACAACCACCGGCAACGGCCGCCGCGAGAGCTATGCACACGCGCCGATGCCGCGCATGACCAACACCTACATGCTGGGCGGCGAGGCCGATCCTGCCGATATCGTCGCCGATCTGAAGGACGGCATCTGGGCGGTGGGCTTTGGCGGCGGGCAGGTCGACATCACCAACGGCAAGTTCGTGTTCTCCTGTACCGAGGCCTACCGGGTCAAGAACGGCAAGGTTGGCGCGCCGGTGAAGGGCGCGACGCTGATCGGCGACGGCGCGACGGCGCTGCAGCACATCCGCGCGCTCGGCAACGACATGGCGCTCGATCCCGGCATGGGCAATTGCGGCAAGCAGGGCCAGTGGGTGCCGGTTGGCGTGGGCCAGCCCACGGTGATGATCGGCGGGCTCACGGTGGGCGGCGCCGCCGCCTGAGGCCTCGCGCGGGAAAATCGGTTTTCGGTTTACCGGCGATTAAGGATGAGTGCGCTACACCGTGCCCTGCAAGCAGACGGGGCACGGGATGACCGAGGACAGCAACAGCGTATCTTCCACTCACCCCCCACTCCCACCACCCACGGAAGAGGATCGGTTCGATCGGCTCCGTCTCTTGCGCTCCCGCCGTGTCGGCGTGACGACTTACTGGCGGCTGCTGGCCGAGCATGGCTCGGCTGCCGCGGCGCTTGCGGCGCTGCCCGCTGTGGCCGCCGCCGCGGGGGTGGAAAATTACAGCATCTGCCCCGAACGCGTGGTGCAGGCCGAGATCACGGCGGCACGGCGGCATGGGGCGCGGCTGGTGTGCCTTGGCGAGGCGGGCTATCCGTCGCTTCTTGCCATGATCGAGGATCCGCCGCCGTTTCTCTGGGTCGTCGGTGAGACGGCACCGCTGATGCGCCCGGCGGTGGCGCTGGTCGGTGCGCGCAACGCCTCCTCGCTCGGGACCCGTATGGCGCGCGCTTTGGCCAAGGGGTTGGGGGCTGAGGGCCGGGTGGTGGTTTCGGGGCTGGCGCGCGGCGTCGATGCCGCCGCGCATGAGGCCGCGCTGGAGACGGGCACCGTGGCGGTGATGGCCGGCGGGGTCGATATCCTCTACCCATCCGAGAACACCCGTCTGGGCGAAGAGATCCGCGCCCGGGGCGGGGCGCTGGTCTCCGAGCAGGCGATGGGGTTGCAGCCGCAGGCGCGGCACTTCCCGGCGCGCAACCGCATCGTCTCGGGAATCTCGGCGGCCATCGTGGTGGTCGAGGCGGCGGCCAAGTCCGGCTCGCTGATCACCGCACGCTGCGCGCTCGATCAGGGGCGCGAGGTGCTGGCGGTGCCGGGCCACCCGCTCGACGCGCGCGCCGCCGGCTGTAACATGCTCATACGCGACGGCGCGCGGCTGGTGCGCCATGCCGAGGACGTGGCCGAGGCGCTGGGGCCGCTGCCGCCGCCCGAGGCGCGCCAGCAGAGCTTGCCGCTGGACGCGCCGGCGCAGGGCCGGCGGGGCGACCACGAAACCGCGCGCGCCGACCCGGCCCCACCCGAGATCCCCGCACCAACGCCCGAGACCCGCACGCTGGCCGAGACCGCGCAGCTTCACCGACAGATCCTCGACCGGCTTGGCCCCGCGCCGCTTGCCGAAGATCAGCTGATCCGCGATCTCGC
>NZ_JBYNAH010000361.1:0-2819 GCF_059781815.1 Salipiger sp.
ACAGGGCGCGCAGCACCTCGCCGCTGGCGCGTCGGTCATTGATCCACGCGGTTTTGCGGCCATCGGCGGTGTTGACGCGGCGCAGGAACAATTCCGGCCCTGAGGGCAGCCCCGCTTCGGCCAGAACCTGGTGGGCGGCGTGGTCGTCGGGCAGATCGAATGTCGCCGTGACCTCGCCCTGCTCTGCCCCCTGACGCACCAGATCGGCCCTGCCCCGCCAGCCCAGAACAAAGCCAAGCGAATCAAGAAGAATGGATTTGCCCGCGCCGGTTTCGCCGGTCAGCACGTTTAGACCCGGCTGGAAGTCCAACTCCAACCGGTCGATGATCAGCATATCCCGGATATCCAACCCGCGCAGCATCAGCCTATCCTGTTACCGGACCCCATGAGGGCGGATCACAGCCATTTGCCCTGAATCATCTGGCGATAGACCTTGGACAGCCAGTTTTTGCCGCGCACCTTGGGCTCCAGCCCCTGTTGCGTCAGCAGACGATAGCTGTCTTCGTACCAGTCGGTGGACTGGTAGTTGTATCCCAGAATGGCCCCGGCGGTCTGCGCCTCATCGGTCAGGCCAAGCGACAGGTAGGCTTCGACCAGACGGTGCAGCGCCTCGGGCGTGTGGGTGGTGGTCTGGAAATCCTCGACCACGACGCGGAAGCGGCTGATCGCGGCGCCAAAATGCTTGTCGCGCAGATAGTAGCGCCCGATTTCCATTTCCTTGCCGGCGAGGTGATCGAAGGCGAGGTCGAATTTCAGGATCGAGCTGCGGGCATATTCGCTGTCGGGATAGCGCTCGATCACCGTGCGCAGCGCCTGCAGAGCCTGGAAGGTCAGCCCCTGGTCGCGGCCGACCTCCTCGATCTGGTCGTAGTAGGAGAGGGCGAGGAGATACTGCGCATAGGCGGCGTCTTCATCGGTGGGATAGAAATCGATGTAACGCTGCGCCGAGGAGCGGCTGTTCTCGTAATCCTTCTCGGTGTGGAAGGCGTAGGCCTGCATGATCAGGGCGCGCTTGGACCATTCCGAGTAGGGGTAGAGGCGCTCGACTTCGCTGAAGTAATAGGCGGCCTGCTCGCCATCCTTGCGGTCGAGTTCATACTCGCCCCGCTCATAGATCTGCTGGGCGGTGAAGGTCTCGAGCGGGATGTTTCCCTTGGCGTAGCCCTCGCGTTCCCGCGCCGTGCACCCGGCCAGCAGAATAGCGGAAAAAGCTACTCCGATCACTAGCTTACGCGATCTTCCGCCTGCCATGCCCGACTAACCTCATGTTCGTTCAAGGGGGCCGAAGGACGGCCCGTGGCACGGTCCTAGCACAGAAAATTCCGGTGCAAAACGCCTTAACGGCGTTTTGCCGCCGGCGGTCCGTCAGGCGACCGCCGGGATCTCGTCGCGCTCGACACCGGCGCCGGGAAGGCGCGCCACGAGGGTGTCGTCACAGAGCGTGATGCGGTAGGCATCGGGGGTCGAGAACAGCTCGCGCAGGAGCATGTTGGTCATCGCGTGACCAGCCTTGTGGCCCTCGTAATGGCCGATGATCGGGGCGCCGGCGGTGTAGAGATCGCCAAGCGCATCGAGCATCTTGTGGCGCACCGCCTCGTCCTCGTGGCGCAGGCCGCCCGGCGAGAGCACCTTGTCGCCATCGACCACGACGGCGTTCTCGTAGGTGCCGCCAAGGGCCAGACCGTTGGCCTGCATCGCCTCGACATCGGACTGCCGGCAGAAGGTGCGGCTGTCGCAGAGCTCGCGCACGAAGGCGCCGTTGGCGAGGTCCATGCTGCGCTCTTGCGTGCCGATGGCGTCGTCGGAGAAGGCGATGTGGAAATCCATCGTGAGGCCGTTGCCCGAGCGGGCCGGGGACAGGCGGGCCCAGCCCTTGTCGGTCAGGACAGAGACCGGCTTGAGAATTTCGATGGCGTAGAGCGCGGTGCGCAGGGCGCGGGTGCCGCGCTCGAGGATGGCGCGCACGAAGGGCGCGGCAGAGCCGTCCATGATCGGCACTTCGGGGCCGTCGATCTCGATTAGGGCGTTGTGCACGCCGCAGCCTGCAAGCGCGGCCATCACGTGTTCGATGGTCGAGACGCTGACGCCGGCGGCGTTGACGATGCGGGTGCAGAGCGGGGTCACCTCGACGGCGTCCCAGCGCGCGGGCACCAGCGTGTCGCCCAGAAGAATGTCGGTCCGCTTGAACCAGATGCCATGCTCGGCCGAGGCCGGGCGGATGGTCATGCGTGCGGGGCGGCCGGAGTGGAGGCCGACGCCCTGGAAGGTTACTGCGGATCTCAGTGTCGTTTGCACGGTCTTACCTCGTCATAGGAGGCTCCACCCCACCGGAGGCTCCTTCGACTGTGGAGATATAGACGGGGCCCTGTCAGCTCAAATCAAGTATTGTAACCGCTTGAAACATCGCCGTAACGGAATAAGCGAAACCTTGCAGGCATCTTTTGAGGGCGATCTAATCCCCTGAGGACAAACGAAAAACGCCCCCTCTATGAGGGGGCGTTCCGTCGCGGAAGCTCGCGAAATGTCAGTTGGCCTGGCGCCGCAAGAAGGCCGGGATCTCAATCCGGTCCTGGTCCTGCTGCTCGTCCTCGTCGACGATCGGGGCCGGCTGGTGGGCCTGCATCGGCGGCTGCTGGCGGCGCGCTGCGGGGGCCTCGTGGCCGCCCTGTGCGTGGCCGTGACCGGTCATCCGGTTGATCAGCGAGTTGATCCCGAAGCGCGGCTTGTCGGCATCGGCGGCCGGACGTTGCATGCCGGCGGGCTGCTGCGGCTGGGCAGCCGGGCGCGGCGCCTGAGCGGCGGGCTGCTGGCGGCTGTGC
>NZ_JBYNAH010000086.1:0-18781 GCF_059781815.1 Salipiger sp.
GAGGCATGCTTTCAGCATGACCGATGCGCGGCGGCCTGCGGCCTTGATTCCGCGCTGACGCGGAGATCCCCTCAGAAACGAAAAACGCCCCCGCAGCATCCTGCGAGGGCGTCGATCTATCCCACAAGGCCCGAGGCCCCCTGCCCCAGCTCACCAGTTGTCGCGGAACCACTTCACGGCGCGCTTGAGGCCGCCGGAGGCATACCTGTCGACCGGGATCTCGAAATCCCACCACTCGTCCTGCGGATGCGCCGCGAAGAGGCAGAGACCCACCGCGCTGGCAAAGCCCGGACCCGTCGCCGCCTGCGGCAGGCCATGGACGCGCATCGGGCGGCCCAGCCGCACCTGCGAGCCGAGGATGCGGCTCGCCAGACCGTCGAGCCCGGGGATCTGGCTCGCGGCGCCTGTCAGCACGATCTGCTGGCTCGGCAGGTGATCGAAGCCCGCCGCGTCGAGCGAGGCGCGGACCTCCTCGAGGATCTCTTCGACCCGCGGGCGCATGATGCCGATCAGCTCGGCGCGGCTGACCTGGCGCCGGTCGTGGTGCCAGTCGCCGGTATCTCCCGAGATCTCGATCATCTCGCGGTCGTCCATGCCGGTGGCGACGACGCCGCCATAGAAGGTCTTGATGCGCTCGGCCATCGCCATCGGGATCTGCAGACCCATGGAAATGTCGCCGGTCACGTGGTTGCCGCCCATCTGCACCGCGTCGGCATAGATCATGTGCTTCTTCATGAAGATCGACACGCCGGTGGTGCCGCCGCCCATGTCGATGCAGGCCGCGCCGAGCTCCTGCTCGTCCTCGACCAGCGCCGAGATCCCCGAGGCATAGGCCGAAGAGGCAAGCCCCGCGAGCTCGAGATCGCAGCGCTTGACGCAATGGGCGATGTTCTGGATCGCCTGCGCGTTGATCGTCAGCATGTGCATGTCGGTGGCCAGCGCCCGGCCGATCTGGCCGCGCGGATCGTCGAGCCCCGAGCGGTGATCGAGCGCGAAGTTCACCGGCTGGGCGTGCAGCACCTCGCGCCCCACCCCGAAATCGGGCACGTCGCAGGCCGAGAGCACCCGCGCCACGTCCTGCTCGGAGACCATGGTGCCGTCGACCTCGACCTGTCCCGCAAGCCCGTAGCTGCGCGGCTCGGCGCCCGAGAAGCAGACGATGACGTGATCGACCCGGATCGCGGCCATCTTCTGCGCCGCCTGCACGGCGGTGCGGATGGCGCGCTCGGTTTCGCCCATTGCGGCGATCTCGCCGAACTTGACCCCGCGCGAGCGGGTCGTCGCCGCCCCGATCACCCGGAAGCCCGACTGCCCGGCCAGCGAGCCGACCCCGTCGTCGAGGATCTGCTCGTTGCCGTCGAAGCGTAGCACCAAGCAGGCGATCTTCGAGCTGCCTACATCGAGGATCGCCACGACGCCGCGCTGCATCGCCGCCTTGCGCATGTTGCGCATCGCGCGCTGGGATTCATAGAGCTCGATCATTGTTTTTGTTCTCCGGTCTCCATGGCCTTGATCCGCCAATATTGTTCCACTGCCCCGCCCTTCAGCCGCAGGGTCGGACGGCGCGGCAGACGCAGGTCCACCGCCGCAATGTCACGCCCCAGCATGTCGACGGCCGCGTCCATCGCCAGCGCCCGCTCGAGCGCGCGCACCGCGCCGGTCTCGGGCAGCATGATGCGCTGGCCGCGATCGAGCACCACGTCCCAGCGCCGCTCGCCCATCCGCACAAGCCCCCGCAGACGATCGGTCAGCGGCGCCGCCGCGCGGATCAGCGCCATCGCCTCAGTCACGTGCCCGTCGGCGCCGCGCCCGGCGATCACCGGAAGGCCCGGCCGCTCGGAGCGCCGCACCGCCGGCCCCACATGCACGCCCTCCATGTCGAGAAGCTCGAGCGTGCCGGCATGGCGCCACAGCGCCACCGGCACCCGCTCGGTCACGTCGATCTGCAGCACCCCGCCCTGCCGGATGCGCAGATCGGCGGATTTCACCGCGTCGAGCCCGGTGATGGTCTCGCGCATGTGGTCGAGGTCGAGGTCGAAGGAGCTGATCGGGAAATCCAGCGGGATGATCTCGCGGATGTCGTCGGAGACGCCGCTGCTGGCGCCGTCGATGGCCATCAGGTTGACCATGAATTCGGGCCGGGTCTGGATGGTGTTGCGGATCTCGGCATAGGTGTCGATCACCTGCATGCGGTGCTCCTCGTAGGAGAAGTACCAGCTCGCCCCGCCGAAGCCGATCACCGCCGGGATGCCGACCCGCAGGGCGAGGCGGAAGAGCGGTGTGAGCATGAGGCGCTCGAGGCGGTATTTCAGCCGCGACGGCGCGGGATCGGGGCGGTTGATCTGGGGATGGGTCTCGGTCTGGCTCACCGGTTGCACGAGGCGTCCTCCACCATCCAGCGCATCAGCGCGCCAAAGGAAATGCCGCAATGCTGGGCCTGTTCGGGCACCAGCGAGGTCGGCGTCATGCCCGGCTGGGTGTTGGTCTCGAGCAGGATCAGCCCGTCGAGCCCGCGGCTCTCGTCCCAGCGGAAATCGGTGCGACTGACGCCTCGGCAGCCAAGCGCCTCGTGGGCGCGCAGCGCGTAGTCGAGGCAGGCGTCGAAGATCTCCGCCGGCACATCGGCGGGCAGCTCGTGCCGCGAGCCGCCTTCCTTGTACTTGGCGTCGTAGTCGTACCAGCCCTCGGTGATGATGTCGGTGACGGTCAGCGCCCGGTCGCCCATCACCGTGGTGGTGAGCTCGCGCCCCGGTGCGTAGGTCTCGACCATCAGCGTGTCGGGCATGTCCTCGGCGATGCGCGGCGGCGTGTTGGCACCCTCCTGCACGAGGTAGACGCCGACCGACGAGCCTTCGTTATAGGGTTTGACCACATAAGGAGGCGCCATCATGTGGCGCGCGGTGATCTCGGCCTTGCTCGCCAGCAGGCTCTCGACCACCGGAAGCCCCGCGGCGCGGAACACCTCCTTGGAGCGTTCCTTGTCCATCGCCACCGCCGAGGCCAGCACGCCGGAATGGGTGTAGGGTATCCCCATCCACTCCAGCAGCCCCTGCACGCAGCCGTCCTCGCCCCAACGGCCATGCAGCGCGTTGAACACGACATCGGGCGCCAGCGCCTCGAGACGCTGCGCCAGATCGCGGCCGGCATCGACCTCGGTGACCTGATAACCTTCTGCCCTCAAAGCGGCGGCACATTCCCGCCCGGAACTGAGAGACACCTCGCGTTCAGCAGAGGGGCCACCCAACAATACCGCCACTTTCGGGTTTGCCCTGCTCGACATCCCCAAAACCGCCTCGAAATCACGGGGCTTTCTGCCCCTTTTGTTCTGCTTCAGGACTCATAGGCCCGGCAAACCGGACCCGTCCTGCGATGTTCGACAGCTTGCTCTTTGATCGGCGAGCCGCCGTGCCTGTCACGCGCCGGTTGTCGGCGTCATTTCTGCGCGAGTTCACCGACCCGCATGATTTCCCAATGTAGCTCTATTCCACTGTGTTGGAAAACCTTTTTTCGAACTTCTTCGCCAAGACCCTCAAGATCGGCCGCCGTTGCCTCTCCTGTGTTCACCAGAAAGTTGGAATGCTTGGGCGACATCTGCGCGCCACCAAGGGTTGCGCCGCGCATCCCGGCATCATCAATAACCTTCCACGCCTTGAGATCGTGCACGTCATCCTCGCGCCCGGTGGAGCTGAAGCCCGCCGGGTTGCGGAAGGTCGAGCCGGCGGTGCGGTCCTTGGTGGGCTGGGTCTCGTCGCGCTTCTTCAGCTGCGCGTCCATGCGCGCCTCGAGTTCCTGCGGATCGCCTTTGAGCCCCTCGAACACCGCGCCGGTGATGACGCAGCCCTCGGGCAGCTCGCTGTGGCGATAGGAGAGCGCGAGGTCGTCCTTGGTGAGCGTCACCATCTCGCCTTGCCGGGTCACCGCCTGTACCTCGATCAGGTGGTCGGCCACGTAGGTGCCATAGCAGCCCGCGTTCATCCGCACCGCGCCGCCGATGCTGCCGGGGATGGTGCGCAGGAAGGTCAGGTCGACGCCCTCCGCCGCCGCCTTGCGCGCCACATGCGCGTCGAGCGCCGCCGCACCGGCAGTCACGCGGGTGCCGTCGATCTCGATGCCGTTGAAGCCGCGCCCGAGCCGGATCACCACCGCCCGCAGCCCACCATCGCGCACGATGAGGTTCGAGCCGACGCCCATCGGGAAGACCACCCGCTCCGCCGGCAGCTCGCGCAGGAAGTGCTGCAGATCCTCAAGATCGGCCGGCTGAAACAGCAGGTCCGCCGGCCCGCCCACGCGCAGCCAGGTGAGATCGGAGAGGCTCCGGTCCGGGGTCAGCCGGCCACGGACATCGGGAAGGGTGTCGGAGGGATGTGTCTCGGTCATGGCGCCGTTCTGCCCTGCCCCGCGGCCCCGGTAAAGCCCCTGTAAGGCCCCTGCGGTATCAGGCGGCGGGATCGGGGTCCGCAATCAGCACGGCGGCGCGGCGCAGATCCGCCTCGAAGGCCGCCTCGGCAGCACCGCGCGCGCCCTCGGGCAGGCGCAGGAGATAGGACGGGTGCCATGTCACCATCACCGGCGTGCCATCCGGCGCGCTCTCGAGCGTGCCGCGCCGCGTGCCGATGCGGCGGCCATCGCCGGTCAGGCTTTCCGCAGCACTCGCCCCCATGGCGAGGATGAGCTTCGGACGCACCAGCTGGCGCTCCATGTCGAGCCACCAGCGGCAATGGGCGATCTCGCCCGAGTTCGGCGACTGGTGCAGCCGCCGCTTGCCGCGCGGGGCAAACTTGAAATGCTTCACCGCGTTGGTGACATAGGCCCGGTCGCGCGCCAGCCCGGCGCGCTCGGCCACCGCGTCGAAAAGCTGCCCCGCGGGCCCCACGAAGGGCCGCCCCGCGAGATCCTCCTGATCGCCGGGCTGCTCGCCCACGATCATCAGCGCCGCATCGAGCGGGCCTTCGCCCGCCACCGGCTGGGTCGCGTTCTGCCACAGCGGGCAGCGCCGGCAGCCCGCCAGCCCCGAGAGCAGCGCGTCGCGGTCGCCCACCGGCGCGGGCGCTGCGGGGGCGCGCAGACGGTCGGTGATGCGCTCGGCCCGCACCGGCGGCAGCGTCGGTGCCGCCTCGGCCATCGCCTGCGCCCGCGACTGCGCTTGCGCGATCATCTCGGGGATCAGCGCCGTCTCGGGCATGTTGCGCCAGTATTTCTTCGGCATCTCCGCCTGCATCGCCTTCACCTTGAGCCGCGCGGGGTTGAAGATGTTGCGGAAATAGGTGCGCCAGAGATCCTCGGCGGCATCCTCGGGCAGATCGGGCCGCGCCTCGGCGGGGGCGAAGCGGATCTCGAACCCGTCGTAATGCGCGGTGAGGTCAGGCGTGAAGATCGACCAGTCCATATCGCCGAAGCGCTTGGCAAAGAACGGCGCGGTGAGCTCGAGAATGTAATGCGTGGGCTCGAACCAGGCGGCAAAGCGGCGGCGCGGGGCGACGGGATCTCCGATCTCGCGGAAGCGCACGAAGGCGGTCATCTTGTGGCGGTCGCGGCTGACCTCCTTGGCCATCCGCCGCAGCCGGTCGATGCGCGGGTCGCCGCGATCCTCGAGGAGGCGGCGGTTGTGCCCCAGCGCCCAGAGCAGCGCGTAGAGCCGGGCAAAGCGCTCGGGATCGCTGTGCCAGACCACCAGCCGTGCGAGATCGACGAAACCCTTGGGCACCGTTACCGCCCCGCCCCGCACCGGAGGCAGCGCCTCGGCAAAGAGATCGGCCTCCGCCGCGCCGCGATGCCAGAGCACCTCCTCGGGCGGCACGCCGGCGCCCAGAAGCGCCCGCGCCTCGTCGCGCCAGGCCTCGAAGGTGCCGATCTCCGGCAGCACGACCCGGCGCATCAGATGAGCTGCAACTGCTCGGGCGGCGGCGCGAAACGCGCCCGCAGATCGGCGGCGTCGAGCCCGCGCGGGCGCCAGTCGAGCGCCGTCAGGAAGGGCCGCGCCTGCTTGAGGTTGACCCCCATGCGGCGCAGATCCTCGTAGCGCAGGGTGCGGTGCCGGCGCGTGGCCAGGATGCGCCCGACGCTCTTGGTGCCGACGCCGGGAATGCGCAGCAGCAGCTCGCGCTCGGCGCGGTTGACGTCGATCGGAAAGCGGTGCCGGTTGGCCAGCGCCCAGGCGAGCTTTGGGTCGATCTCGAGATCGAGATGGCCGCCCCTGGTGGCCGAGGCGATCTCGCCCAGCTCGAAGCCGTAGAAGCGCAGCAGCCAGTCGGCCTGGTAGAGCCGGTGCTCGCGCATGAGCGGCGGCTTGATCAGCGGCAGCGCTGCCGAGCTGTCGGGGATCGGCGAGAAGGCGGAGTAATAGACCCGCTTCAGCCGGTAGCTGGAATAAAGCCGCGTCGAGGTGCCGAGGATGGTGGTGTCATCCGCCCCGTCGGCGCCCACGATCATCTGCGTCGACTGGCCGGCGGGGGCAAAGCGCGGCGGGCGCTTGCCGGTGAAGCTGCGCTCCTTGCGGGCCTCGCGCGAGAGCCGCACATCGGCCATCGCCTTGCGGATCTGCGCCGGGTCCTTCTCGGGGGCGTAGGATTTCACCGCCCCGTCGGTCGGCAGCTCGACATTGATCGACAGCCGGTCGGCATAGAGCCCCGCCTCCTCGATCAGCTCGGGCGCGGCGTCGGGGATGGTCTTGAGGTGGATGTAGCCGCGAAACCCGTGCTCCTGCCGCAGGGTGCGGGCGATGCGGACCATGTCGGTCATGGTCTCGTCGGGGCTGCGGATGATGCCCGAGGACAGGAACAGCCCCTCGATATAGTTGCGCCGGTAGAACTCCAGCGTCAGCGTCACCACCTCCTCGGGCGAGAAGCGGGCGCGCTGGACGTTGCTGCTCACCCGGTTCACGCAATAGGCGCAATCATAGATGCAGAAATTGGTCATCAGGATCTTGAGCAGGCTGATGCAGCGCCCGTCGGGCGCGTAGGCGTGGCAGATCCCCGAGCCGGTGACCGAGCCCAGCCCCTTGCCATCACGCGAGTCGCGCTTCTGCCCCCCGCTCGAGGCGCAGGAGGCATCGTATTTTGCCGCGTCGGAGAGAATCGCGAGCTTCTGTTCGAGAGTGAGTCGGGCCATGCGTTCATGATATGTTCTTCAAGGTGGGGCAATCAAGCGGGGGGCCGATCACATCTGCGCTTTGCGGATCGGGCACGGCGGGCTAAAGCCTTGCGCATGAGCCGTTTCCTGATCCTGCAGCTGCGCCCCGAGGCCGAGGCCAGCGACGACGAGTTTGCCGCCTTCCTTACCAAGGGCGATCTCTCCCCCGACCGGGTGCACCGCATCCGGCTCGATTGCGAAGAGCTGCCCGAGGGGCTCGACCCGCGCGACTACGCGGGCGTGATCGTCGGCGGCGGCCCGGGCTGCGTCTCGGACCCGGCGGAGAGGAAATCGGCGGTGGAGGCGAAGATCGAGGCGGCCTGCCTCTCGCTGATGCCGGCGATCACCGCCGATGACGTGCCTTTCCTCGGCTGCTGCTACGGCATCGGCATCCTCGCGCATCATCTCGGCGCCGAGGTCGGCAAGGCGCGCTATGGCGAGCCGGTGGGCGCGGTGACCTGCACCCGCACCGAGGCGGGCACGACCGACCCGCTGCTCGAGGGGCTGCCCGAGCGGTTCGACGCCTTCGTTGGCCACAAGGAGGCGGTGCAGCACCTGCCCGAGGGCGCGGCACATCTGCTCAGCTCGGGCCCCTGCCCGTTCCAGATGATCCGGCATGGCGACAACGTCTATGCCACGCAGTTCCACCCCGAGGCCGATGCGGCGGGGTTCGAAACCCGCATCCGCATCTACCGCCACAAGGGTTATTTCGACCCGTCCGAGGCGGATGACCTCATCGCCATGTGCCGGTCGGCGGATGTGACCTGGCCCGAGCAGATCCTGCGCAACTTCATCCAGCGCTACGGCTGAGCTCAGGCTCAAAAAATCTTAGCTAAGATTTTTGGCCAAGATTTTTAGGACTAAGAATCTTGGCCCGGCGCCGCGTTCAGAGCGGCCAGATCAGCGGGATCAGAAGCGCCGTGAGCACGCCGACGCTGAGGTTCAGCGGCACGCCGACCTTGAGGAAATCCGAAAACCGGTAGCCTCCGGGGCCATAGACCAGCGTGTTGGTCTGGTAGCCGATGGGCGTCGCGAAACTGCACGACGCCGCCACCATCACCGCCACCACCAGCGGCCGCGGATCGATGCCCAGCGCCTGCGCCAGCGAGATGGCGATCGGCGTCACCACCACGGCGACCGCGTTGTTGCTCACCGCCTCGGTCAGCACCGAGGTCAGCAGAAACACCGCCCAGACCAGCAGCGGCGCCGGCAGCTCCTGCATCAGCGGCGCCACCGCGCGCACGATCAGCTCGACCGCGCCGGAGGCGTCGAGCGCCGCGCCGATGGCCAGCATGGCAAAGATCAGCGCCAGCAGCCGGCCCTCGATGAAGGAAAACGCCTCGTCGGCGTCGATGCAGCGCGCCAGAAGCACCACCGCTACCGCGATCACCGTCAGCGACAGGATCGGCGCCACGCCCAGTGCAGCGAGGATCACGATGGCCGCCATCCCGCCGATGGCGATGGGCGCGTGGCTGCGGCGGAAGGCGCGGGCCGAGGGGTGCGAGACGTCGACCAGCTCCATCTCGTCGGCGAGGCGCTTGATGTCCTCGGGCGCGCCCTCGAGCAGCAGCGTATCGCCGACCCGCACCACCAGATCGTCGAGCTTGCGCCCGATATTCTGGTTCCGGCGGTGCACCGCCAGCGGGTAGACCCCGTAGCGCCGGCGCAGGCGCAGCGCGCCGAGCGAGCGGCCGACCATCTTGCATCCCGGCGAGATCAGCACCTCGACGGTGGTGGTCTCGCGCGCCGAGATCTGGTCGACCCGCTTGAGTTCCTTGTTGCGCTGCAGGCTCAGAAGCTCGGTCATCTGGGTGCGCAGAACCACCCGGTCGCCGACCTCGAGCGTGACGCCCTGCAGGTTGCGCCGCAGCGACTCGTCGCCGCGCACCACGTCGATGAGGCGCACGCCCTCGCGCTTGAAGAGCTGCACGCCCAGCACGTCACGGCCGATGAGGTTGCTGTCGGGCGGGATCACCGCCTCGGTGAAGAATTTCATCCGCGACCGGTCCGACAGCATCCCGGCCATCGAGTGCCGCTCGGGCAGCAGGAAGCGGCCCGCCACGACGAGGTAGAACATCCCCCAGGCGACGAGGATGATCGCCAGCGGCGTGACCTCGAAAATGGTGAACGGCTCGAGCCCCGCAGTGCGGGCAACGCCGTCGACCAGCAGGTTGGTCGAGGTGCCGATCAGCGTGGTGGTGCCGCCGAGGATGGCGGCATAGCTGAGCGGGATTAGAAGCTTGGACGGCTGCACGCCAAGCTGGTTCGAGATCTGCACGAAGATCGGCAGCATCATCACCACGACGGGCGTGTTGTTCATGAAGGCCGAGGCCACGATCACCACCGCCATGATCACCGCGATGGCCCGGCGCGGATGCTTGGCGACCTCGCCCTGGGCATAGCCGGCAAAGGCATCCAGCGCCCCGGTGCGCACCAGCGCCCCCATCACGATGAACATCGCCGCGATGGTCCATGGCGCCGGGTTCGACAGCACCGTCAGCGCCGCGTCATAGGGCAGCACCCCAAGCAGCAGAAGCACGGCGACCCCGCCGATGGCCACCACCTCGGTCGGGTAGCGTTCCTGAACGAAGAGCACGAACATGCCCACCACCGTCGCAATGGTGATGTAGGCCTGCGCCGTCTGGCTCAAGTCGAAGAATTGCATTCGGGAAATCTGCCTCTGCTCAACCCGGCACATACTGACAAAGCGCCGTAAAACTTCAAGCGCGACCGGCGGTCGCCGCAACTGGGTCCTCGTGCCCCGCAAGCGTCATCGAAAAAATACGTGGAATTGCCGGGCCGACGCAAACGACGCCCGCAGCATGGTTTCACGGCCCGATGGCCTCGAGCCGGCCGCCCTGCCGCACCATCTTGACGCGCTCGGCCTTGCCGGTGCGGTCGTCGGTCTCGACATAGAGGCCGCAGAGCGTCGCCTCGCCGAGGGCGGGCTGGAAGCGGGTCTTGCCCATGCCGGTGACGAAGCGGCGCATCGGCTCGACCTTGTCCATGCCGATGACCGAATCGTAATCGCCGCACATGCCGGCATCGGTGAGATAGCCCGTCCCCTTGGGCAGCACCTGCGCATCGCCGGTGGGCACATGGGTGTGGGTGCCGGCAACCACGCTGGCGCGGCCGTCGCAGAAATGGCCCATCGCCATCTTCTCCGAGGTCGCCTCGCAATGCATGTCGACGAGGATCGCCTGCGCCTGCCCGCCCAGCGGGTGCTTGCGCAGCACCGCGTCCATCGCCGAGAACGGATCGTCGAAGGGCCGCTTCATGAACACCTGCCCGAGCACCTGCGTCACCAGCACCTTGCGGCCACGCCGGTCGGTGAAGAGCCCGGCCCCGCGCCCCGGCGCCTGCTTGGCGTAGTTCAGCGGGCGGATCACCCGCGGCTCGCTTTCGATGAAGCTCAGCATGTCCTTCTGGTCGAAGGCATGGTCGCCCAGCGTCACCACGTCGGCGCCGGCCTCGAGGATGCCCTTGGCGTGCTCGCCGGTCAGCCCCATGCCGTTCGAGGCGTTCTCGCCGTTGACCACGACGAAATCGAGTTTCCACTCCTCGCGGAGCTTGGGCAGTCTTTCCGCGATGGCGGCCCGCCCGGCCCGGCCCATCACGTCACCAAGAAATAGCAGTCTCATGGGCGCATCCCTAAGCGCGCGCGGCGCGAAAGCAAAGCTTTCATTGTCCGGCAGGCGCGCATTCCCGGCCTCATCGACACGCCATCGCCCCGTCCATCGCGGCGGCGCTGTAGGCGCCGAGCGTCTTGCGCTCGATCCCTGCCGCGCTCAGGCGCGCGACGACGATGTGGCTCCAGTCGCCGCTGGCCAGCACCATCTCGGGCCCAGTGCCGCAATCGCGCAGCCCGCCGGCAATATACGCCCAGCCGATACGGTGGTTGGTCAGATCCCCGGCCGAGGCGACCTCGCGCAGGGCCTGCGCGCCCGGCTCCACGCGCCAGATCCGCAGCTGCTTGGCAAGGTGCGGACGGTCGATATAGGCCAGCTCGACCAGCCCGTCGCCATCGAGATCCGCCGCCCCCACCGGCGCCAGCCAGCGGTTGCGCTGGCCGATGAAGGGCGTGGCAGCGAGCAGGCCGTCGGCGGCGTAGAGCGCCAGCCGCGCGCCGCGGTCGAGATCGCTCTCGACCACCATCGCGGCCCGGCGGTCGCCGAGATCGACAAGGCGCGGCGCCAGATCCTCGAAGACGCGGGTCTGCGGCAGGCGGATCAGCACATCCGGCGCGCCGTCGCGGCTCAGGCGCAGGGCGCCCCACTCCACCGCATCGCCAAGCACGCCATGCGCGTAGCGCGTGGTGGGCTCGGCATAGGCGGCGCCGATCAGCTCCTGCGCCGCGGCCCCGCCGGCGGCCAGCCCCAGCACTGCCCATAGGGCAAGACGGGACAGCAGCCGGCGCGGCACGGGATCAGATCTGCTTTTCGGGAAGTTGCACCACGAGCCCGTCGAGCGCGTCGGTGACCTTGAGCTGGCAGGTCAGGCGCGACCGCGCCGGATCGGGCTCATAGGCGAAATCGAGCATGTCTTCTTCCATGTCGTCCTTGGCCGGCAGCTTCTCGACCCAGTCGGGATGCACGTAGACATGGCAGGTGGAACAGGCGCAGGCGCCGCCGCAATCGGCATCGATGCCGGGAACGTTGTTGTCACGGGCGCCTTCCATCACGGTCATGCCGTTGGCTACGTCCACCACGTGCTCGGTGCCGTCATGCTCGATATAGGTAATCTTGGCCATGGCCGGGTCGTCTCCATCGTCTCGAATTCGCCCCCTTTCCTAGTCGTCGCGCGCGGTCGGCGCCAGCCCATTCGCCTGCATAGGCAGCGAAACAGGCAGGAATGCCGCAGCGAAACGCCCAAATCCTCATCACTCCCTCGCCGCTTCCCTGCGGCGGCAATCGCCGCTACTCTGCGCCGCAAAACACAGCCCGATACGAAGGCCCCGAGCAGATGACCCGCACCCCCGCCCTGATCGCCGCGCTGGCGCTGGCTCTTGCCGCCTGCGATGCCCCCGAGCCCGCCAGCACCGTCTGGCCCGGAGAGGCCCCGCCCGAGCCCGAGCGCATGGCCGACGGCACCTGCCAGGCGCGCGAGGTGATCCCGGCAATCTATGAGGAGGTGATGGGCGAGGTGCAGGTGGTGCAGGCCGAGATCGCCGAGGACGGCACGGTGATCCGCCCGCCGATCTATCGCCGCCAGCCGGTGCCGCGGGTGGTCAGCCCGCGCGGCGAGCTGCGCTTCGAAGTGCCCTGCCCCGAGCTGGTGACGCCCGAACTGGTGGCCTCGCTGCAGCGCGCGCTGGCGGCCCGCAAATATTATACCGGCCCGGTGAGCTCTCAGATGGACAGCGCCACGGTCGCCGCGATCCGCACCTACCAGACCGAGCGCGGGCTCGAGAGCGGCCAGCTCTCGGTCGAGACCGCCCGCGCGCTCGGCCTCATCGCCGCACCGCTGGCCGAGATCGAGCAGCTCGGGGATTTCTGAGCCGAAGGCATGTCAGGCCTTAGGCGTCCCGCGCCAGGCCCGGCTCGACACCTGTACCGGATTGCCGGACGGATCCTTGGCGTTGCTGAAGACGTATCCCTCGGCCTGATGGATCGGGCCGAAGACCAGCCCGGCCTTCGCCGCCTCGGCGCGGAAGGCGGCCACATCTTCCACGTCGAAGACCAGCTTGACCAACGACTGCCCGGCCCGCTGCCCCTTGGCCGCCGGGTGCAGGAGCAGCGCGACGCCGCCCTCGGGAGGCCGGAGTTCGACGATCCGGTCGCCCGGCGCGTGCTGCGCCTCGTAGCCGAAGAACCGGCTGTAAAAAGCGATCATCTCGTCGCGTTTCCGTGTGTAGAGGACAAGCCGCCCGAGCGATCCCGTCATGTCCCGCCTCCTGCGCCCCGCCCCAGGGAACGCAAAAGGGCGGGTCCGAAGACCCGCCCTTCCGTGTCATAGCGTGACGTCAGGCTCACTCGCTGGCGTCGAGCGACAGCGCCACGAAGCGCGGGTCGCCGCCGCGGCGGACCAGAAGCAGGATCGACTTGCGGCCGGCCTCCTTGGCTTCCTCGATCTTCTCCTCGAGCTCGGAGATGCTCAGCACCTCGGCCTGACCGGCCTCGGTGATGATGTCGCCCGAGCGCAGGCCCTTCTCATAGGCCTCCGAGGTCTCGTCGACGCCGGTGACCGCGAGGCCGGTGGCGTTGGCGGCAAGGCCCATCTCGTCGCGCAGCTCCTGCGTCAGCGGGCTCAGGGTCAGGCCCATCAGCTCGGATTCCGCGGGCTCCTCCGGGGTCACTTCCTGGCTTGCCGGATAGGTGCGCTCGGCTTCCTCGCGGCGGCCCAGCGTGACCTTGAGGGTCTCGGTCGTGCCGTTGCGGTTGACCACCACGCGGACCGACTTGCCGACCTCGGTGTTGCCGACGATGCGGACGAGCTGGCGGGTGTCCTGCACCTCGCGGCCGTCGAAGCTGACGATCACGTCACCGGCCTGCATGCCGGCTTCCATCGCCGGGCCCTCGGGCACGTCGGAGACCATCGCGCCGTCAGTCGAGGCGAGGCCAAGCGCCTCGGCCATGTCCTCGGTCACGTCCTGGATGCGCACGCCGAGCCAGCCGCGGCGGGTTTCGCCGAACTCCTTGAGCTGGTCGACCACCTTGGTCACCACGTTCGACGCCATCGAGAAGCCGATGCCGATCGAGCCGCCATTGGGCGACAGGATCGCGGTATTCACGCCGATCACCTCGCCGCCCATGTTGAACAGCGGGCCGCCCGAGTTGCCGCGGTTGATGGCGGCGTCGGTCTGGATGTAGTCGTCATAGGTGCCCGAGAGCGCCCGGTTGCGCGCCGAGACGATGCCGGCGGAGACCGAGAAGCCCTGCCCCAGCGGGTTGCCCATCGCCATCACCCAATCGCCGACGCGGGCGTTGTCGCTGTTGCCGAAGGAGACGAACTTCAGCGCCTCGTCGGCCTCGACCTTGAGCAGCGCGATGTCGGTGTTGGGATCGGTGCCGACCAGCTCTGCCGGCAGCGTGAAGCCCTCGAAGAACTCGATCTCGATCTCGTCCGCGCCCTCGATGACGTGGTTGTTGGTGACGATGTAGCCGTCTTCCGAGATCACGAACCCCGAGCCCAGGGCCGAAGAGCGGCGCGGGCGGTCGCCCGGGCCGCCGTTGCGGTCCTGGAACTCACGGAAGAAATCCTCGAAGGGCGAGCCCTCGGGGACGATGCCCTGCGGTCCGGTGCGCCCGGCCACCGTGGTCGAGGTGGTGATGTTCACCACCGCCGGGCTGATGCGCTCGGCGAGCTTGGCAAAGCTCTCGGGCGCGTTCTGGGCCGATGCCATCAGCGTCTGGGACACGATCAGGAACATCGACACAGCCGCCAGCCAGAACAGCCGAAGCGGGCTGGCGTTGTCGCGTGTCACTGCAAGTGCTTGCGGTTTCACCTGGAACTCCTTTTCTGCGGCAGCGGCCCGCGCAAAGCCCCGCGCGGCTGTCCTGCCTCCTCATGGTGAGGCTAACATAGGAGCGATTGCGCGCCACCAAAGAAAAGGTTGCAAGCCTTCAAGCGCATGTGAAAATCCGGTGATAGCGCTGAATGTCAAGAAATCACCCGTGATCTTCCCGCCGCCGTTGGGAAATTGGAAAGACTTCGCGCCTATAGCGTTGCCCGCGGAAACAGTGGACAGCGCCCCATGTCACAGGAAAAACTGGCACAATTCGGCCTGACCGACGACGATCTCGGGCTCTTGCGCGCGGCTGGAAAGCTGCTCCGCCCCGAGCTTGGAAAGGTGCTCGAAGGGTTCTATCGCCGGGCGCTCGACGATCACGCCTCGGCCGCCTTCTTCACCAGCGACGACCGCGTCGCCCATGCCCGCGCCGCGCAGGAGGCGCATTGGAGTCGCCTGCTCGATGCCCGGCTCGACGCGGAGTATTTCGCCTCGATCGACCGCATCGGGCGCACCCATGCCCGGATCCAGCTGCCGCTCGATCTCTACATGTCGGCCTATTCCGCCGCCACCTCCGACCTGCTCGAGCGGTTTCTTTCCAAGAGCGCCTGGCAGCTGATCGGCCCCCGTGCCGCCCGTACACGGCGGATGCTCGGCGTGCTCAACCGGGCCTTCGCGCTCGATATCGAGCAGGTCACATCGATCACCTTCCGGGTCTGGGGCGAAGAGCAGAAGATCGCGCTCGACCATCTGGCCACCGGCATCGGAGAGCTTGCAAGCGGCAATCTCGCCCACGCGGTGCCCGGCCCCGGCGACAGCGACTTCCCGAAGAAATACGACGAGATGCGTCTCGCGCTGAACGATGCCGCGCGCACGCTCGAAGGGCTGGTCGCGGGCATCGGCCGGTCGATGAACGCGCTGCAGGGCATCACCACGACGCTGGCCAGCTCGTCCGAAGACCTGTCGCGCCGCACCAGCAGCCAGGCAGCGTCGCTCGAACAGACCACCGCTGCGATGCAGATGATCAGCGACAGCGTGCGCGAAACCAGCGGCAAGACCAAGGAGACCGCCGCCTTCTTCGACCGCGCCCAAAAGGAGATGCGCGACAGCTCGCGGGTGGCCGGAGACGCCGCCGATGTGATGGGCCGGATCAAGGCGGAATCAGAGAAAATTGCCCAGATCATCGGCCTGATCGACGATATCGCCTTCCAGACCAACCTCCTGGCGCTCAACGCCGGGGTCGAGGCGGCCCGCGCCGGCGAGGCCGGGCGCGGCTTTGCGGTTGTGGCGGGCGAGGTCCGCAGCCTTGCCGCCAACTCCTCAGAAGCCGCGCGCGAGATCCGCATGCTGATCCAGTCGAGCGCCGAACAGGTCAATGACGGTGCGATCCTGGTCGAGAACGCGCGCAGCTCGATCGTGCATGTGGTCGACAGTTTCGACGAGATCTACCGCATCGTGAACGATATCTCGGACGCCACCAACGATCAGTCGATGGGGCTCGACGAGATCAGCCAGAGCATCGTCGATCTCGACCGCATCACCCAGAGCAACGCCTCGATGGTCGAGCAGAGCTCGAGCGCGATGTCGCGCATCAGCGCCATGGCGCAGGAGGTGCAGGGACAGATCTCGGGGCTGGTCTATCGCACGGACGACACGCCGGATACGGGCAGCGAGGGCTGGGCGCAGGAGCGGCTTGCGGCGGAGGCAGGGGACACGCAGGACCACGCCCAAGCAGGCTGAGCGGCCCCGCGCGCAGGGCGGTCCGGCCCGGCGGATGGCTGAGCGGGCGCAGGACGGTGCGGGGCGCCGCCACGGCGCTGGCCCGGGGCCGCGGCTGAGAACCGGCCTTGCGGCTTGCGGTCGGCTGCGTGCTGCGGCTCGCCAGCGGTGCAGGACAGACCGCGCCAAGGTGACGGTGGGACGGCAAGACGGCGCGTCGCCAAAACAGCGGGACGACAGGGCGGCAGGACGACAAGGCGGCGGGACAGAGGGACGACAGGGCGCGGGACAACAAGAAAGCTGGACGGCAAGACCGCGGCACGGCGGAGAACGCGTCAGCCGCGGAAGATCCAGAGCAGCAACAGCCCCGTGGCCACGGTCACGAGCCCCAGCGTGCGGCGGGTGTCGAGAGGCATCTGGCGCAGCGTCTCGAGCAGGCGCTCGACAAGCGAAGGGGCCAGTGCATAGACCAGCCCCTCGATGATGAGGACCATCGCGATCCCCGTTCCGATGTCTGCCGGCGTCATTGCGACACGGGCGCCGCGTCCTCTGCGGAAGCCGGAGCCTCCTCGGCCGCGGGCGCAGCCTCTTCGGCAGCGACCGGCGCCTCTTCGACCGCGGGCGCGGTCTCTTCGGCAGGCGCCGCGGCAGAGGCCTGTTCCTCGCTCTCAACCGCCGAAACAGGCGCCGGCGCGGCGCTGCCCTGACCGTTGAAATACTCGAAGAACTCGCTTTGCGGCGTCATCACCAGCGTCGAGTTGGAGCCCTCGAGCGCCGTCTCATAGGCCTGAAGCGACCGGTAGAAGGCGAAGAACTCGGGATCAGCACCATAGGCCTCGGCGAAGATCGCGTTGCGCTCGGCATCGGCCTCACCGCGGATCACGTTGGCCTCGCGCTCGGCTTCGGACTGGGTCTCGACCACCGTCCGGTCGGCCAGCGCGCGCACCCGCTGCGCCGCCTCGTTACCGCGGGCGATCTCGTCCGCCGCTTCCCGCTCACGCTCGGCGCGCATCCGCGCAAAGGTGGCCTCGAGGTTCTGCGACGGCAGGTTGGTCTGCTTCAGCCGCACGTCGACCACATCGAGACCCAGCGACCGGGCCGAGGCGCGGGCGTTGTCGCGGATGCGGTTGGTGAGCGCCCGGCGATCCTCGGAGAGGATCACGTCGGAGGTCACCTGATCGGCGCCGAGCACCTCACGGATCTGGGCGTTCAGGATGCCCGAGAGGCGATCCTCGGCGGTGCGCACACCGCCCACGCCCACGGCCTGACGGAACTGCACCACGTCGGCGATGCGGTAGCGCGCGAAGGCGTCGACCACGAGGCGGCGGTCATCCGACGGCGTGACCTCGATGGTGTCGGTGTCGAGCGACAGGATGCGGTCGTCGTATTTCACCACTTCCTGGATGAAGGGGATCTTGAAGGCGAGGCCGGGATCTTCCTTGACCGCCTTGATCTGGCCGAACTGCATGACCAGCGCCTTCTCGCGCTCGTCCACGACAAAGATCGAGGACAGGAACACGACGATCGCGACCACGATGGCGGGCAGGATGAATGTCGTCTTGCGCATGATCAGTTGCCCTCCGACGTCGCATTGCGGCTGCGGTTCAGCTCGTTGAGCGGCAGGTACGGCACCACGCCGCCCTCGCTGCCGGTGAGCGCCTCGTCGAGGATGGTCTTGTCGACATCGCCCAGCACGCGCTCCATGGTCTCGAGGTAGAGACGGCGGCGGGTGACCTCGGGGGCCTTGACGTATTCCTCGCGCACGGCGCTGAAGCGGCTGGCTTCACCGAGCGCCTGGTTGACCACCTGGGCGCGGTAGCCCTCGGACTGCTCGCGGATCTGCGCCGCCTGACCACGGGCCTCGGCGACCACGCGGTTGGCATAGGCGTCGGCCTGTCGTTCCAGCCGGTCGCGCTCCTGCTCGGCCGCCTGGACCTCGCGGAAGGCGTCGATCACCTCGCGTGGCGGGTCGGCGGTGTCGAGGTTGATGCGGACCACGTTGATGCCGCTGTCATATTCGTCGAGCGTTGCCTGGATCTGCTCCATCGCGGTGTCGGCGATGATGCCACGGTCGCGGTTGAGGATCGGGGCGAGGTTCGACGCGGCGATGATCTCGCGCATGACGGCCTCGGAGACCGCCTGAACCGTCAGCTGCGGGTCGCGGATGTTGAACAGCAGCTTCGACGGGTCCGAGATGTTCCAGACCACCTGGAACTCGATGTCCACGATATTGGCATCGGTGGTCAGCATCAGCCCGTCCGCATCGCGCCCGGCACCGATGGTCTCGGTGCGTTCGGAGGTCACGTTGACCACCTCGGCGGTGACGAAGGGCCACGGCGCGAAGTTCAGACCGGGATTGCCGGTCGAGCTGTACTTGCCGAGGAACAGCTCAACGGACTGCTCTTCGGGCTTCACCGTGTAAAAGCTCATGTAGCCCCAGAGGCCAAGCGCCACCAGCAGGCCCAGAAAAATACCACCCTTGCCGAT
>NZ_JBYNAH010000087.1:0-18756 GCF_059781815.1 Salipiger sp.
GCAGGGCGCGCAGGCCGAGATGCCGCCGGCCCCGCCGCCGATGCCCGCCGCAACGCCAGCGCCACACCACCCAACGCTTGCCGCGGTGCCGCAGCCGCCTGCCGTGGCGGTGGGCGCCGCGGCAACGGGGATGAACCCGCTCAACGCCGCCGCCTCGACGCTGTTCTCGCTGGTGGCGCGGATCCGCAACCGGGCGCAGCACTCGGACCCGGCGGCGCTGCGCGAGAGCGTCATCGCCGAGATCCGCAGCTTCGAGGACGCCGCCCTCAAGGCCGGGGTGCCGGCGCAGACCGTGCGGGTGGCGCGCTATGCCATCTGCGCCACCATCGACGACGTGGTGCTCAACACGCCCTGGGGCGGGCGCAGCGTCTGGGCCCAGCGCAGCATGGTCGGCACCTTTCACAAGGAGACCCATGGCGGCGACCGGTTCTATGACCTGCTGTCGCGGCTCGAGGCGGCCCCCGCCGCCAATCGCGACCTGCTGGAGTTTCTCTACATGTGCCTCAGCCTCGGCTTCGAGGGCCGGCTCCGGGTCGAGCCGCGCGGCGCCGAGAAGCATCTCGCCATCCGCGACGGGCTGGCGCGGCTGATCCGCAGCCATCGCGGCGAGGCCGAGCGCGATCTCTCGCCGCGCTGGCGCGGCGTCGAGGTGGCGCACCGGCTGCTCTCGGCCTGGACGCCGGTCTGGCTGGCGGGCGGCCTCACGCTCTTCGGGGTCTGCGCCGCCTTTGCCGGGTTCTCCTTTGCGCTCAACGGCTCGACCGAGGCGCTGCGCGGCCAGATCGCCGCACTCGACGTCGCCGGGCCGGTGGCGCTCGACCGACCCGCTCCGCCGCCGCCCCCGGCGCCGCCCGCCCCGCGCGAGGTGGAGACGGTCGAGACCGTCTCGGCCTTCCTGCAGCCCGAGATCGACGAGGGGCTGGTGACGGTGGAGAGCGCCGGCAACACGCTCACCGTGCAGATCTCGGGGGCCAACATGTTCGCCCCCGCCTCGGATACGCTCGAGCCGCGCTTTGCCGAGGTGGTGGACCGAGTTGCCAGCGCGCTCAACGAGGAAGGCGGGCAGATCATCGTTGCCGGCCATTCCGACAACATCCCGATCAACACGGCGCGCTTCCCCTCGAACCTCGCGCTGTCGCTGGCGCGGGCGCAATTCGTGATGAACCGGATCTCGCAGACGCTGGTCGACAGCACGCGGATCAGCGCCGAAGGCCGCGCCGACCGCGAGCCCATCGCCCCCAACGACACCCCCGAAGGGCGCGCCAAGAACCGTCGCATCGAAGTCATTCTCGTGAAGGCAGGCTGACCCATGACCCGCAGAATTCTCTCCAAGATCTTCAGCCCGATCGGCGTTCTGATCCTGTTCAGCCTCGCGCTGGCCGCCGCCACCTGGTATCTCGGCCCGCTGGTCTCGATCGGCAATGTGCGGCCCTTCGACCGGCCATCGAACCGGCTCATCGCGCTGGCGGGCATCGCCGCCGCCACCATCATCTCAATCCTGATCATGCTGCTGCGCCGCCGCGCCCGCGAGCAGGCGATGACCGAGGCGATCACCGACAGCGCCGCCGCCAGCGATGCCCGCGATGCCGCCGTCGAGGCCGAGCTGGCCGAGCTGCGCGGGCGCATGGGCGAGGCGCTCGGCATGCTGCGCAAGTCCAAGCTTGGCGGGCGCTTCGGCTCGCGCCATCTCTACCAGCTGCCGTGGTATATCGTGATCGGCCCGCCGGGCGCCGGCAAGACCACCGCCATCGTCAATTCCGGGCTGAAGTTCCCGCTCGCCGACCATCTCGGCAAGGGCGCCATCGGCGGCATCGGCGGCACCCGCAACTGCGACTGGTGGTTCACCAACGAGGCGGTGCTGCTCGACACCGCCGGGCGCTACACCACGCAGGACAGCGATGCCGAGGCCGACAGCCAGGCCTGGGGCGGCTTTCTCGACATGCTCAAGAAGCACCGCCGCCGCCAGCCGATCAACGGCGCCATCGTGGCGATCAGCCTCTCGGACCTGTCGTTGCAGGACGAGCAGGAGCGCCGCGCCCACGCGAAAGCGGTGCGCACCCGCCTGCGCGAGCTGCGCGAGCGGCTGGGCGTGCGGTTTCCGGTCTACGTGCTGTTCACCAAGGCCGACCTGATCGCCGGATTTCAGGAGTATTTCGACAATCTCGGCAGCGAGGAGCGCGCGCAGGTCTGGGGCTTCACCCTGCCGCAGCAGAAGGGCGCCGCGGGTGATCCGATGGCGGGCTTCGGGGCCGAGTTCGACGGGCTGCTGGCGCAGCTTTCCAACCGCAGCCTCGAGCGCATGCAGGCCGAGACCGATTACCAGCGCCGCAGCCTGATCGCGGGCTTCCCCTCGCAGGTCACCTCGCTGCGCGGCGTGGCCGAGAACTTTCTCGGCGACATCTTCCAGGAGAGCCGCTTTGAAGACGGCCAGCTCTTGCGCGGGGTCTATTTCACCTCCGGCACGCAGGAAGGCACGCCGATCGACCGGCTGATGATGGGCATGGCGCGCACCTTCGGCATCGGCCGCCAGGCCATCGGCACCGGCAAGGGACAGGGCCGCAGTTTCTTCCTGACCCGGCTGCTGAGCGGCGTGATCTTCCGCGAGTCCGGGCTGGTCTCGGCCGATGACGCGGTCGAGCGGCGCTATCGCTGGGTGCGCGGCGGGGCGGTGGCGGCGAGCGTGCTGCTCTTCGGCGGCACCGCCGCGGTGCTGTCGAACAGCTTCCTTGGCAACCGCCAGCTCATCGCGGAGGCCAGCACCCAGATCGGCAGCTTCCGCGCCCTCACCGCCGACATCCCGCGCGACCGGGTTGGCGATGCCGACCTGCCGTCGGTCGTGCCGGCGCTCAACATCCTGCGCGAGCTGCCGGGCAACCCCTCGGCCAGCGATCCCGAGCCGCCGGTGGAGCTGACCTTCGGGCTCTACCAGGGCGACGCCATCGGCACCGAGAGCGCCCAGAGCTATCGCGGCGCGCTCAACACGCTGCTGCTGCCGCGCCTGCTGTTCCGGCTCGAGACCCAGATGCAGGCCAGCCTCAACGACCCCGAGCTGCTCTTCGAGGCGCTCAAGGTCTACCTGATGCTGGGCCTGCAGGGGCAGATGGACGAAGACACCGTCACCCAGTGGATGGAGATCGACTGGGGGCTCGCCTTCCCGAACGATCCGGCGCTGCAAGAGGACCTGATGGTCCATCTCACCGCGATGCTGGCCCAGCCGATGCAGGAGATCGCGCTCAACGGCCCGCTGGTCGAGCAGATCCAGGGCCTCCTGGCCGAGACCCCGCTGGCTGAGCGCCTCTACCAGAGCATAATCAGCGCCCCTGCCGCCCGTGCGCTCGACCAGTTCCGCATCACCGATGTGGGCGGGCCGGCAGTGTCGCGGGTGATCCTGCGCCCCTCGGGCAAGCCGCTCAGCGCCGGGGTCGAGGGGGTGTTCACCCGCGACGGCTTCTACAGCTACGTGCTGCCCGAGCTGACGCAGGTGACCGAGCGCGCCCGGTTCGAGAACCTCGTGCTCGGCGACCGCGCCGAAGAGGTGACACCGGCGGTGCTCGACCGACTGGGCCGCGATGTGCTGGCGCTTTACGAGAACGACTACGTCACCCGCTACGACCAGCTTCTGGGCGATCTCGACATCCTGCCGATGGAGAGCCTCGGACAGGCGACGGAGGTGATCAACATCCTCTCCGGCCCCGCCTCGCCGATCCGCAACATCCTCGAGGCGGTCTCCGACGAGACAAGACTCACCGAGCTGCCCGAGAGCGCCCGGCTTGCCGAGGATGCCACCGGCGCGGCTCTGGGGTTTGTCGAAGGCGAGGTGCTTTCGGCGCTCAATTCGCAGGGCTCCGCCATCGCCGAGGCGCTGGCTTCGGTGGCGCCACAGGAGAACGGCGAAGCGCGCAGCCCCGGCCAGTTCGTCGAGGACCGCTTCCGCCCGCTGCACGATCTCACCGCCAGCTTCGAGGGCGCGCCGTCGCAGCTCGACGAGGTGATCGCCCAGATGAACGCGGTGTTCGGCGATCTCAACCGCCTGTCGCTGGGCCAGAGCACCGGGACGGCCATCGCGGGCCAGGGTGCCGGTGCCGCCGCCGCGCTTCAGGCGGGGCTCGCGCGGCTGCCGAACCCGCTGCAACGCTGGGCCTCGCAGGTGGTCGAGGGCTCGTCGGGCGCTGCCGTCGGCGGGGCGCGGGCCGAGCTCAACGCCAAGTGGCAATCGCAGGTGCTCCCGGTCTGCCGGCAGACCATCGAGGGCCGCTACCCGTTCGCGCGGCAGGCGCAGGCCGACGTGACGCTGCAGGACTTCTCCCGGCTCTTCGCGCCGCAGGGGCTCATCGATACGTTCTTTGAAGAGAACCTCGCGCCTTTCGTCGACCAGACCACCAACCCGTGGCGGCTGAAGCGCGTGAATGGCGTCGACGTGGGCATCTCGGAAGCGGTGGTGGCGCAGTTCCAGCGCGCCTCCGAGATCCAGGACAGCTTCTTCCTCGCCCCCGGCCAGCCTTCGATCACCTTCGACGTGACGCCGGTGGCGCTCGATCCCAATGTCGAGCGGGTGACGCTCGAGGTCGAGGGCGAGAGCCTGATCTATGCCCACGGCCCCCCGCAGGTCACGCCGATGACATGGCCCGGACGGGGCGGCCGCACCCGGGTGAGCTTTGCCCCGAACAGCCCCGACCGCGAGAACGCCATCCAGCGCGACGGCCCGTGGGCGTGGTTCCGCCTGCTCGACACAGCCGAGCTGCGCCGCACCAACGTCTCCGACCGCAACCGGGTGATCTTCAACCTCGGCGGCCGCATCGCGATCTTCCAGCTGCGCGCGGGATCGGCGCTGAACCCGTTCACCGTCTCGGCGCTGGCGAGCTTCTCCTGCCCGGCCTCGCTGTGATCGGGCGGACCGGCGCATATGGCTATTACGGCAAGGCGCCGTGCCGGGGCGATTTCCTGCGCGCGGGTCTCACGCCGGGCTTTGTCAGCGCGTGGGACGCGCGGATGCAGGCGCTGATGCTGGCGGGGCGCGAGGCGCTGGGAGCGCGCTGGCACGAGGCCTATCTCGGGGCGCCGATCTGGCGCTTCGCGGTCTCCGCCGGCCCGCTCGGAGCCTCGGCCTGCGCCGGGATCATGATGCCCAGCGTCGACCGGGTGGGGCGGCAGTTCCCGCTCTGCCTCGTGCGCGAGGTCGAGGGCAGCGCCTGGCAGGCGTTTCGCGCGCTGGAGCCGGTCTTTGCCCGGCTCGAAGACGCGGCGCTGGCGATGCTCGAGGACGACGCCGCGCCAAGCCGCCTTGCCGAGGCGCTGGCCGAACTGCCCGCGCCATGCCTGACCACCTCGCCCCGCGCCTTGCGGGCCGGAGACGCCATCGCTCTGGCGATGCCAGGCGATGCCTCCACCGCGCTCGCCGCACTCGCCGCCACCGACCCGGTGGGACTGTGGATGACCGAACACGCGGGCCAGACCCGCCTCCTGCTTGTGCCCGACCTGCCCGAAGGACCGGAGCTTGCCGCCACGATCTTCGATCTCGATGCGCCCGCGTGGGGCCAACGCCCGCCAACAAAGACTGTGAGCTGAGATGACCCAGACGACCGGGGCCCGTGCCCGCACCTTCGATGCCCGCCGCCACTGCGCGCTGAGCCATACCGGCCTCGTGCGAAAGGTGAACGAGGACGCCATTCTCGCGCGCCCCGAGCTTGGACTCTGGGTGGTGTCGGACGGCATGGGCGGCCACGCCGCCGGGGACTATGCCAGCCAGACCGTCACCGCCGCCTTCGCGGCGCTTCCCGCCGATCTTGCTCCGGCGCAGATCCCGAAGGAGGCGCGGCGCGCCCTGCACGGCGCCCATGCCGAGATCCGCGCCGAGGTCGCCCGGCGCGGCAACGTGACGATCGGCGCCACCGTGGTGGTGCTGGTCATCGCCGAGGCGCATTTCATGTGCCTCTGGGCCGGGGACAGCCGTCTCTACCGGCTGCGCGACGGCGCGCTCGAGATGATCAGCGCCGATCACTCGGTGGTGGGCGAGCTGGTCGAGCGCGGCTATCTCGACTGGGACGAGGCCGAGGCCCACCCCCATGCCAACCAGATCACCCGCGCCGTGGGCGTGGGCGAGGCGCTCGAGATCGACAAGCGCCGCGGCGAGGTGCGTCCCGGCGACCGCTTCCTGCTGTGCTCGGACGGGCTCACGAAATACGCCCGCGCCCCCGACCTGCGCCGCCAGCTCGACGGTCCGCCCGTCGCGGCGGCGGGCGAGGCGCTGATGCAGCTGGCGCTCGACGGCGGCGGCGCCGACAACGTGTCGCTCATCGTGGTGGAGGTCTGAGACCGGTGCCCTGCTTCTGCGAAATCCCCGTCAGCGCCGCGCGCAACCGCTTTCAGGTCGGAGCGATCCCGATCCTGCCGCCGATCCCGCTGTCGCTGAAACTCGCCGCCGCGCTGCCGGCGCTCGATCCGGAAAACCGGCTCGACCTGCAGATCGCCGCCGAGATGGCCCCGATGACGATACCCAATCTCGACTTCGGCGGCGGCGGGCTGGTGAACATCGCGATGATGCTGTCGCTGATGACCGGCACCTTCGCCTTCGACGACCTGCCGCAGCTCGAGCTGCAGATGCAGCAGGCGGGCGAGAGCATCGCGCGCAACGTCTGGCCGCGGCTCGGCTGGCTGACCCAGCTCAAGATCCAGCCGCTCATCGCCTATTCTCTCGTGGCGCGGCTGGTGCTCGACCTTCAGGAGCTGGGGCTCGATCCGTTCCACGCCATGGAGCCGCCGCCCACCCCCTATTTCGACAGCTTCAGCCTCGCCCTCTCGCGGCCTCAGTTCCGCATGGCGCAGCTGATGGGCGGCCTGCCGCAACTTATGGCGATGAACGCGGCGTTCGATCTGCCATCTCTGGGCGAGCCGGGCTCGGTCTCGGGGCTGCAGAACAAGTTGCACGGGCTGGCCAGCCTCTCGCCGCCCAGCCTGATCATCCCGATGCCGCTGCTGCAAAAGCTCGCCATGGTGCTCGAGGCGCTGGCCACCATCGAAGCCGCCTTCGGTCCCGACGGCTTTTCGGCCAACACGCTGTCGCGCATCCAGGCGATGCTGCGGCTCTGGGCGAGCTTCAGGATGGGGCTGCCGCTGGGCGCGCTGACGCTGGCCAACAAGCTCGCGCTGCTCCCCGCCTTCGAGGATTTCAAGCTGGGAGAATCGGCGGCAAGCAGCACCGCGCTTGGGGCACTGGCCTCGTTCTCGCCGCCGCGGCTCGCCATCGCGCCCTTCCTCAACGTGGCGCTGGCGCTTCATGGCTCGCTGCAGTTTGCGCTCGACATGGAGCCCTTCGACATGTGTTCGCTCTGCCCCTGTTCGTGAGGGCAGAGCGCCGGGCACGTGCTTCACGGGAAACACCGCGCGGCCCCGGGACAGGAAGGCCGCGCGGTGGCGGGACGGCTCAGATCTCTCCCAGCCGCCGCCATTGCTCGAGCTTGTCGCGGCTGACCTCGAAATGCATCGAGTCCTCGCGCCCAAAGCCCGCGCCCCAGATCCAGCCCTCCTTCTTGAAGAAATCCGCCAGCAGGATCAGCCCGAGCTGGGTCTTGCCGTCGGCGAGGCTGTCGAGCACGCCGTCGATGTTGATGTCGACCGCCAGCCCGTAGGCATGGGCCGAGGCGGCGCTCTGGGCGCCCCGGATGCGGCGCACGCAGAGCGAGCCGGCGGTCTTGATGCGGTCGTAGAGCTCGGGCTCGAAGACCTGCACATTGGCAAAGACCTGCCGGATCGAGACCAGCGCCGGGCGCACCATGGTGGCGCGGATCGGGCCGACATCCTCGGTCGAGAGCAGGTCGCGCAGCTTGGGGTTGGTGGCGGATTGGCAGTTGTCGGTGAGATCCGGGCGCGGCAGGCCGATGAGCTCGCGCAGGAAGGAGGGCGTGGCATGGCTCAGCCCGTCATTGGCCGAGCGCCGGTCGGCGATCAGCACCACCTGCGCGAAGGCGTCCTTGAGCGAATCCGTGGCCTCGGGGATCTCCGCCCGCGGCTCGAGCGGGCGCGCCACGCTGGCGAGGTTGAGCGAGGTTCGACTGTCGAGCGCATCGACCCGCTGGCTCAGCCGCGCGAGCTGATCCGACAGGAACGCCACCTCCTCCTCGAGCGCCGCCGGGGCGGCCTCGGCGCTGGCCGGCGCGGGTTCCGGCGCATCAGGCTCGGGCGCGGGGATCAGGGTCTGGGCATAGCGCCACGAGAACGGCGCGGCGGCGATGGCGAGGGCGATCAGCAGGGCACCGAAGAAGCGCATGGGGCGAACCTCTCTGAGACAGGGGACGGGTGATGCCCGTAGGTGCCCGCTGCGGCGCGAAAGGTTCAGCGCGGCGTGTCTCGGAGGGTCGGAAAGGCAGGCGCGTGGCTCAGATGCCGTACTCGGTCAGGAAGTCGCGGATCGATTCCATGCAGGTCTGCCACGCCGGCTCGTAGCCCACCAGCACGTGGTTTCGGCTGTCGAGCGGCACGAAATGCGCGCCGGGGATGCTGCGCGCGATGTAGCGCCCGTCGCTCACCGGGATGCGCTGGTCGCCGGTCGAGTGCAGCACCAAGGTTGGCGCCTTCACCTCTCCAAGCCGGTGGCGCACGTCGATATCGCCAAAGGCGTCCTGAAAGCGCGCGGCGTTCTCGGGCGAGGTGGTGAGGCGCTGGAACTCGTCGAACCAGGCGAGGTCATCGGGGGAGACGCCCGGCATGAAGGTCTGCGAGAAAATGTGCCGGTAGGCCGGGTTGTCGGTGCCCCAGCCGACCCGGGTCAGATCGCGGACCGCCTCGCGCCGCGCCTTCTCGTCATCGGTGGTGGTGTGGCGCCAGCCGGCGGCGTAGCCTCCGAACAGGATCAGCCCCGAGACACGCTCGGGGTGGCGCGCGGCATATTCGATCGAAACCGCCGCGCCCTGCGAGATGCCCAGAAGCGGAAACCGCTCGAGCTCGAGCCGGTCGGCCACCGCCTCGAGATCCTCGACGAAGGCATCGAAGCTGAGATCGTCGGTGTCCCAGTCCGACAGGCCGCAGCCGCGCTCGTCATAGCGGATGAAGCTGCGCTCGCGGGCGATATCGGCAAAGCATTCGCCCCAGATCGGGCTGGTCCAGTCGAATTCCAGATGCGTCAGCCAGTTCGCCGCCTTGAGCAGCGGCGGGCCGTTGCCCACGGTGGCATAGGCGATGGTGGTGCCGTCGGCCACGTCGCAAAAGCCGATCTTCTGCGCCCTGAGCCCGCTCAGGATGCGGGGCGGCTGGCCGACCGGCGCGGAGGTCTCGCGCCGTGTCGCCGGCTCCGGCGCATCACGCGCGGCGGAGGGATCGGCAGCGAACCAGAGGCGGCGCCACTTCTCGGCGATGGCGGGCGGATTCGCGGGATGGCTGGCGAGATGTCGCAGCACCTCGATGCGTACCCCCTCGGCGTCGGCGCGCTCGGCGCTGAGCCAGTCGGCAAAGGCCTCTCCCCCTGCGCCGTCGAGCCCGTCGAGCAGGACCTCGTCGAGCCGGCGCGCCATGGCCTCGAGCGCGTCGAGCGGCAGCGCGTCGAGCCCCGAGGCGATCTCTTCGCGCATCGCCCGGATGTCGAGCCGCAGACCCTCGGTATCGATGGCGACGCGCTCGCGGTCGGCAACGATGCGGGTCCGGTCGGGATCGTCGATCACCTTGCGCAGCTTGGTCAGCGACCAGCGCAGCGCGGCGCGCGGATCGTCGGGCAGATCCCAGAAAAGCTCGCACAGGCGTTCGCGCCGATGCGGCCGACCGGTGGCGATCAGGAAGGCGAGCAGCGCCCGTGCCTTGCGGGAGGCCGGAAGCGCCAGCTCTTCGTTGCCGCGAAACACCCGAAGCTCGCCCAGAAGCGAGATACTGAGCGCTCCGCCGACATCCTCTGCCTGCTGCTGCAACCTGCCGACCCCGCCTGAGTGCCCGGAAAAGAGAGTGAAATTCTCGGATATTCTGAGCGATCTATACGGTGGAATGTCAAGTGTCTTTGGCGATAGTTTCGTCGCGGAATGATACCGCTATGATTGTTTTTCAGGCAGTATCAGAAGCACTCGGAACCCGCGCCCCGGCCCGGCGACTGCAAACCTTGCGACCGATTCGGCATCGTATCGACACGAGAAAGGGCCAGCCGACCGGTCAGGTCAGGCAGGCCCCCTGGAAAACGGATGCCCGAGGAAGATCGTCAGGCGCGCCCGGGCCGGAACGCGACAACGTTCATCGGGTACGGATCGCTTTCGATCTCGGCCAGTTCATTCACCGTTTTGCGTGTGAGAAACCCCGCTCCGAGCGCAAGCGCGATGAACGGGGACGCGATCAAAAGGCCGATTCCGAGGCCGACGATAAAAAGCATCATGTTGAGTTCCTCCCTGGGAAGAACGGTAGCATGGATTCCTCGTGACACAATGCCGCATCTTGCCGGTTCGGCTTGCAATTTTCGTTTTCGCGATCGCGCTGCGTTGCAGCAAAAATCCCCGGCTCCGCGCCTGGCGGAACCGGGGATGAAAGCGGGGCTCGCTCCGGTCGGGCCGGAGTGTCAGCCGACGATGAGTTGCTTGAGCTTCAGCGCCTCGTATTCCAGCGCCGTCAGCCGGTAGTTGACCACGTCCCCGATGGAGATCAGGCCCACCAGCGCGCCCTCTTCCATCACCGGCATGTGGCGGAAGCGGCCGTCGTTCATCCGCCGAAGCACCACAACGAGGGAGTCGTCGGGGCTGCAGCTCTCGACCTTGGGGGTCATCAGCTCCTCGACCTTCTGCGGCAGGGTCCGGCCCGGCGTGTCGGCGAGACGGCGCACGATGTCGCGCTCCGACAGGATGCCGACCAGCGCGCCCTGCGGATCCTTCACGAGAATCGCGCCGATGCGCTTGTCGCGCAGGACCTCGACCGCCTTGCCGATGGTCTCCTGCGGCTGGATCCAGAACACCTCGTCGCCCTTGTCGCCAAGCACGTGGCGCACCGTCGCCTCGGCGGCGGACAGGTTCGTGTCGACGGTCTGGCTCATCGTGCGTTCGTGCTCGTCGTCGCCGACGGTGTGGGGCTTGTATGATGCAGGCATGGCGTGACCTCCCTTGATCCTCTTTCAGGTTAGTGCAATCAGCGCATCTGTAAACGCGCTTGTTTCAGAGAGGTTGCAGATTGCCCGAGCTTTCGCTCACGCCCGCCAGCGCCACCGCGCTGTTCGTGATCGCCTGTCTCGCGGGCTATCGCTACCGGACCGTCTGGAAGGCAGAGGGCCCGCGCTGGCAGCTGTGGCTGTTCGGAACGGTGGCTGCGGTGCTGCTTCTGGCGCTCGGACTGCTGCCGATGTCGGAGGGCTGAGGCCTCGCAGGCCTGTTGACGCGCCCCCGTGCAAGACGCGGTGTCGCCGGCTTGGCGGCGAGCGCGAGTTCCGGGAATGAAAAAACCCTCGCAGCAGCGTGCGAGGGCATCCGATCCGTCCGAAAGCAACGTGCAGCCGTCCTGACCCCTCAGGCCCGCTCGCGCTCCATCTCTTCGAGCATCTTGCGCGCCTTGGGGCAGTGCAGACGGTCGCGCAGCGGGCTGTTGGGGTCGATCTCCTGCTTGCAGACCACGCAGTGATCCGCGTCGGCGATCGCGTTCAGGCCGCCGCAGCTCCCCTTGATGGTGCGCCCGTTGAGGATGACGCCAAGCGCCATGCCCAGCATCACGATCATCAGAAGACCAAAGGCGAGAAGGAACGTCGACACGTCGGACCGACCCTTTCAGTATCAGCTGTGAGGCGGCGGCCCGGGGGCCGCCTTCAGGCTCAGGCCTGCAGCGCCTCGAAGCGCGTGCTGGCCGTGGTGGCGAAGCCCTTGTCGCCCGCCTTGCCGGCGCGATCAACGAAGAGCACCGCCATATCACGATCATTTGCGATCTCGAGGCCGCGCTCGGTGCCCAGCACCAGCAGCGCGGTGGCCCAGGCGTCGGCCAGCATGGCGTTCTCGGTCATCACGGTCACCGAGGCGGTAGCGTGGGTGACCGGGCGGCCGGTGGTGGCGTCGATGATGTGCGAGTAGCGCTTGCCGTCCTTCTCGAAGAAGTTGCGGTAATCGCCCGAGGTCGCCATGCCGTGATCCGACAGGCCGACGACCTTCATCACGCCGCGATCGAAGGCTTCCGGCGATTCGATGCCGATCTGCCAGGGCTGGCCATCGGGGTTGCGGCCGGCGGTGTAGAGATCACCACCGATCTCGACCATGTAATCGGTGAGGCCGAACTCGGCCAGCGCGCTGGCGACCTGGTCGACGCCGAAGCCCTTGCCGATGGCCGAAAGGTAGACCTCGGCCTCGGGGCGCAGCTTCTGCAGCGCGCCGTTACCGACGCGGATCGAGTCGGTCTGGCCGCAGCAGGCCTGCGCCTCGGCGATCTCTTGGTCGGAGGGCTCGTCGTTGCGGGTGCCGTTTGCGCCGAAGCCCCAGAGGTCGATCAGCGGGCCGACGGTGACGTCGAAGCGACCGTCGCTGGCGGTGTTCACCTCCTGCGCGGCCTGCATCACGTGGGCAAGCTCGTGCGAGACGCCGAAATGGTCGGTCGCGCCGGTCGCGTTGAAGCGCGAGATCTCGGAAGCGCTATCCCAGTTGGACATCTGGGTGTTCACCGTGGCAAGTTTCTTCTCGACGGCTGCCTTGAGCTCGGCCTTGTCGATCTGACGGGAATGGTCGACCGCGACGATGGAGTAGCTGGTGCCCATGGTCAGCCCGGTCAGTTCGAGGATCGACCATCCCTTCTTGCAGGCTGCCAGGGCGAGAGGCATTGCAAGGAGGCTACGGCGAGAAAGGAGGAGGGGCTTGGTCACGGGGATATCTCCGCTGAAGGCTGCTTCATGTACGACGATGAGATGATGGGCTTCTGAGCGAAGTTCCGGGGCAGTTCAACAATAAATTGGAGAATCGCCTCCGAAGAACTTCCAAAATCCGGCTCGGCAGCGCATAAGACCGGCAAAAATGGACAGGACGAAACAACGTGCAGCGATATACGTTAAAGAAAGGTCTGGATGTCCCGGTACTGGGGGCACCCGAAGGTGGGATCCAAGATGCTCCCACGGTCCGAACAGTCGCCATCCTCGGAGACGATTACATCGGTCTGAAGCCGCGCCTCGCGGTCCAGGAAGGCGATCTCGTGGCTGCCGGTGCGCCCATTCTGGCGCATAAGGACACCCCCACGGTTCAGGTCACCTCGCCGGTTTCCGGTCGAATCAAGGCGATCAACCGCGGCGCCCGCCGCAAGCTGATCAGCGTCGAGATCGAGATCGATCCCAGCGCCGCCGAGCCGGTGGACTTTTCCGGCGTCGGGGATCCGCACACGCCCGAGGGCGTGGTGGAGCGGCTCTGCGCCGCCGGCCTCTGGACCTCGTTCCGCACCCGTCCCTATTCCAAGGTTCCCGAGCCCGAGACCCGTCCGGCGGCGATCTACGTCACCGCGATGGACAGCGAGCCGCTGAGCGGCGACGCCGCGGCAATCATCGCCGAGGACACCAAGGCCTTCACCCACGGCCTGCAGGCGATGACCATGCTGACCGAGGGCCATGTCTACCTGTGCCAGGACGCCGACAGCGACGTGCCGGGCGCCGGTATGCCGGGCGTCTTCGTGGCGGGCTTCTCCGGGCCGCATCCGGCAGGCCTCGCCGGCACCCACATGCACTTCCTCGAGCCGCCCTCGGCAAGCAAGATCGTCTGGACCATCGGCTATCACGACGTCATCGCGATCGGGAAACTGCTCGACACCGGCAAGCTCGACATGTCGCGCACCATCGCGCTCTCGGGCCCGCTCTGCCGCAAGCCGCGGCTGGTGCGCACCGTTGCCGGTGCCTCGATGGCCGATCTCTGCCATGACGACCTGCAGACCAAGCTGCCGGTGCGGGTGATCTCGGGCTCGATCCTGAGCGGCCGCATGGGCGAAGGCCCGACCTGCTATCTCGGTCGCTACGCGCGCCAGATCACGCTGATCAAGGAAGACCGCGAGCAGAACACGCTCGGCTGGATCCTTCCGATGCCGTCGAAATACGCCTACCAGCCGGTGCTGGGTTCGGCCTTCAGCAAGAAACTCTACGCGCTGACCTCGAACCTCAACGGCGGCCGCCGTGCCATGGTGCCGCTAGGCACCTTCGAAGAGCTGATGCCGCAGGATTTCCTGCCCACGCAGCTGCTGCGCGCGCTGCTGGTCATGGACACCGACACGGCGCAGGCGCTTGGCGCGCTGGAGCTCGACGAGGAAGACCTCGCGCTCTGCGGCTTCGCCTGCCCGGCCAAGTATGAATATGGCCTCGCCCTGCGCGACAGCCTCACCAAGATCGAGAAGGAGGGGTAAGGCCGTGGGTCTTCGCAATCTCTTCGACCGGATCGAGCCGCACTTCCACAAGGGCGGCCGGTTCGAGAAGTACTACTCCATCTACGAGATGGTGGAGAGTCTCGTCTACACGCCCAAGACGGTGACCACCGTCGCCCCCCATGCCCGCTCCTACATCGATATGAAGCGGATCATGACCTACGTGGTGCTGGCGACGATCCCGTGCATCCTGTTCGGCCTCTACAACACCGGCCTGCAGACCAACCTCGCGATCGCCGAATACGGCGCCTCGGGCTGGCGCGCGTGGATCATCGAGACGCTGGGCATCGGCTTCAACCCGGCCAACCCGCTGGCCAACATGCTGCACGGGCTGCTGTATTTCCTGCCGATCTACATCGTCACGCTGGTTGCCGGCGGCATCTTCGAGGTGGTCTTTGCGGTGGTGCGCGGCCACGAGGTGAACGAGGGCTTCCTCGTGACCTCGATGCTCTACACCCTGATCATGCCGGCCTCGGCGCCGCTGTGGCAGGTCGCGCTCGGCATCATCTTCGGCGTGGTGATCGGCAAGGAAGTGTTCGGCGGCACCGGCAAGAACTTCCTCAACCCCGCACTGGTCGGCCGTGCCTTCCTCTACTTCGCCTACCCGGCGCAGATGTCCGGTGACACGGTCTGGACCCCGGTCGACGGCTTCTCGGGCGCGACCCCGCTCGCCGTGGGCGCATCGGACGGCTACGCCGCCCTGCCCGAGCGCGGCATCAGCTGGATGGACGCCTTCATCGGCACGATCCAGGGCTGCCTTGGCGAGACCTCGACCATCGCCTGTCTGATCGGCCTCGCCTTCCTGCTGGTGACCAAGATCGCCAACTGGCGGCTGGTTGCGGGCTGCCTGCTCGGGATGATCGCGTTCTCGTCGCTGCTGAATGTCATCGGCTCCGACACCAACCCGATGTTCGCGATGCCGTGGTACTGGCACCTGGTGATCGGCGGCTACGCCTTCGGCCTCGTCTTCATGGTGACCGAGCCGGTCTCGGCCAGCCACACCAATACCGGCCGCTGGATCTATGGCGCGCTGATCGGCTTCATGGTGGTGATGATCCGCGTCATCAACCCGGCCTTCCCGGAAGGCATGATGCTCGCGATCCTGTTCGGCAACGTCTTTGCGCCGCTGATCGACTACTTCGTCGTTCAGGCCAACATCAAACGGAGGGCCAAGCGCAATGCCTGAAGCGACTGAGAACAAGGGCTTTATCCGCCGCTTTCTCGACATGCCGAACGACTCCGTCGTGAAGACGGTGGTCGTGGCGGTGGTGCTCTGCCTCGTGGCCTCGATGATCGTGTCCGCCGCGGCGGTGTCGCTGCGCCCGGTGCAGCAGGCCAACAGCCTGCGCGACAAGCAGACCAACGTGCTGCAGGTGGCCGGCGTCTACGAGCCGGGCATCGACGTGGCCGAGGCATTCGAGGCAATGGAGCCGCACGTGCTCGACCTCTCGACCGGCGCGTTCACCGACCAGTTCGAGATCGACACCTTCGACGAACTGGCCGCCAAGGGCGACCCGGCGATCATCCGCGCCCTCGACGAAGACCCGGCGGGTCTCGGCGGCGCGATGCAGGCTTACCGCATGATCTATATCCTGCGGGCCGAGGATGGCGGCATCGACAAGGTGATCCTGCCGATCGAAGGCTATGGCCTGTGGTCGACCCTCTACGGCTTCATCGCTCTGGAAGAGAACGGCAACGACATTTACGGCCTGCAATTCTACCAGCACGGCGAGACCCCCGGCCTTGGCGCCGAGGTCGACAACCCGCGCTGGAAGGCGCTCTGGAACGGCAAGAAGCTGCGGGACGAAGACGGCACGCTGCAGATCACCGTCGCCAAGACGCCCCCGGCAGCGGGCCGCGACTACTATATCGACGCGCTGGCAGGGGCGACCCTGACCTCGCGCGGCGTCGACAACCTTGTCCGCTTCTGGATGGGTGAGCAGGGCTACGCCCCGTTCCTCGAGCGGCTTAAGGCAGGAGAGATCTGATGGCTCAGACACGCAAATCGCAACTTGTCGATCCGTTGATCGACAACAACCCGATCACGCTGCAGGTTCTGGGCATCTGCTCGGCCCTCGCGGTGACCTCGTCGCTCAAGGTGGCCTTCGTGATGGCCATCGCGGTGACGCTGGTGACGGGCTTCTCGTCGATGTTTATCTCGATGCTGCGCAACCAGATCCCGAGCTCGATCCGGATCATCGTGCAGATGGTGATCATCGCCAGCCTCGTGATCCTCGTCGACCAGGTCCTCAAGGCCTATGCCTACGAGATCTCGAAGACCCTGTCGGTCTTTGTCGGCCTGATCATCACCAACTGCATCGTGATGGGCCGCGCCGAGGCCTTCGCCATGAGCAACCCGCCCGTGGCGAGCTTCGTGGACGGCGTCGGCAACGGGCTTGGCTACGGCGTCATCCTGATGACCGTCGGCGTGATCCGCGAGCTGTTCGGCTCGGGCTCGCTGTTCGGCATCACCATCTTCGAGACGGTGAACAACGGTGGCTGGTACGTGCCGAACGGCCTGCTGCTGCTGCCGCCCTCGGCGTTCTTCGTCATCGGCCTTCTGATCTGGGGCATCCGCACCTGGAAGCCGAAGCAGGCCGAAGAGCGTGAATACAAGATCCAGTCGGTGGAGGCGCACTGATGGAAGGTCTCATCTCCCTCGCCGTAAAGGCGGTTTTCGTCGAGAACCTTGCACTGTCGTTCTTCCTCGGCATGTGTACCTTCATCGCCGTGTCGAAGAAGATCTCGACCGCGATGGGTCTCGGCATCTCGGTGATGATCGTGCAGGCCATCACCGTCCCGGCGAACAACCTGATCCTGACCTACCTGCTGGCGCCCGGTGCGCTGGCCTGGGCCGGGTTCCCGGACGTCGATCTCACCTTCCTTGGCCTGATCTCCTATATCGGGGTGATCGCCGCGCTGGTGCAGATCCTCGAGATGGTGCTCGATAAGTACTTCCCGCCGCTCTACAACGCGCTGGGTGTCTTCCTGCCGCTGATCACGGTGAACTGCGCCATCCTCGGCGGGTCGCTGTTCATGGTCGAGCGCGCCTACGACTTCCCCGAAGCGCTGACCTACGGCGTCTCCTCGGGCTTCGGCTGGGCGCTGGCGATCACCGCCATGGCCGGCGTGCGCGAAAAGCTCAAGTACTCCGACATCCCCGACGGGCTGCAGGGTCTGGGCATCACCTTCATCACCGCTGGCCTGATGGCGCTTGCCTTCATGTCGTTCAGCGGCGTGAAACTCTGAGCCGGAGGACACACGAGCAATGCTTACTTTCAGCCTGGGCGTCGTCCTCTTCACCCTGATCGTGATCGCGCTGGTGGCCATCATCATCGCCGCGCGCTCGCGCCTGGTGTCGTCGGGCAACGTCAACATCACCATCAACCACGAAAAGACCATCTCGGTCCCGGCGGGCGGCAAGCTGCTGCAGACGCTGGCGGCCCAGAAGCTCTTTGTCCCCTCCGCCTGCGGCGGCGGCGGCACCTGCGCGCAGTGCCGGGTGAAGGTGCTTTCGGGCGGCGGGTCGATCCTGCCCACCGAAGAGTCGCACATCACCAAGCGCGAGGCCGCCTGCGGCGACCGCCTGTCCTGTCAGGTCGCGGTCAAGCAGGACATGGAGATCGAGGTCCCCGAAGAGGTCTTCGGCGTCAAGAAGTGGGAATGCACCGTGCGTTCCAACGACAACGTCGCGACCTTCATCAAGAACCTCGTGCTCGAGCTGCCCGAGGGCGAGGACGTCAACTTCCGCGCCGGTGGCTACATCCAGATCGAGGCGCCCGCGCACAAGCTCTCCTACAAGGAGTTCGACATCGCCGAGGAGTACCGCCCGGATTGGGACAAGTTCAATCTGTGGCAGTACGAATCGACCGTCACCGAGCCGATCGAGCGCGCCTACTCGATGGCGAACTACCCGGACGAGAAGGGCCTGATCATGCTCAACGTCCGCGTCGCCTCGCCGCCTCCGGGCTCGACCGGCATCCCGCCGGGGCAGATGTCTTCGTACATCTTCAACCTCAAGCCCGGCGACAAGGTCACCATTTCCGGCCCGTTCGGCGAATTCTTCGCCCGCGACACCCAGAAGGAAATGGTCTTCATCGGCGGCGGTGCCGGCATGGCACCGATGCGCAGCCACATCTTCGACCAGCTCAAGCGCCTGAAGAACAAGGATCGCAAGATCACCTTCTGGTACGGCGCCCGCTCCAAGCGCGAGATGTTCTTCGTCGAGGATTTCGACGAGCTGGCGGCGGAGTTCCCGAACTTCGAATGGCACGTGGCGCTGTCGGATGCCCTCCCCGAGGACGAGTGGAAGGGCTACACCGGCTTCATCCACAACGTGCTCTACGAGGAGTACCTCAAGAACCACCCCGCCCCCGAGGATTGCGAGTTCTACATGTGCGGCCCGCCGATCATGAACCAGTCGGTGATCAACATGCTGCT
>NZ_JBYNAH010000088.1:0-5075 GCF_059781815.1 Salipiger sp.
GGCCCATATGGGCAAGATGAAGGGCGACGAGCGCGCCGCCGCAGCGGCCGAGGCCGCCCGCACCGTGCCGCCGCGCGAGCATGGCGGCAATTGCGACATCAAGGACCTGTCGCGCGGCTCGACCTGCTTCTTCCCGGTCTATGTCGACGGCGCGGGCCTCTCGATGGGCGACCTGCACTTCAGCCAGGGCGACGGCGAGATCACCTTCTGCGGCGCCATCGAGATGGCCGGCTGGCTGCATATCCGCGTCGAGCTGATCAAGGGCGGGATGGAGAAATACGGCATCAAGAACCCGATCTTCAAACCCTCGCCGATCCAGCCGAAATACGACGATTTCCTGATCTTCGAGGGCATCTCGGTCGATGAGGGCGGTTCGCAGCATTATCTCGACGTGCACGTGGCCTACCGCCAGGCCTGCCTCAACGCCATCGAGTATCTGAAGAAGTTCGGCTACACCGGGGCGCAGGCCTACGCCATCCTCGGCACCGCGCCGGTGCAGGGCCATATCTCAGGGGTAGTCGACATTCCCAACGCCTGCGCCACGCTCTGGCTGCCGAACGACATCTTCGAGTTCGATATCATGCCCGGCGCCGACGGGCCGACCAAGTATCTCGACGGCTCGGTCGACGTGCCGCTGGCCCCCGATCTCTGAGGCCTCTCGCAAGCCGGGGCGGCAGCGCCCCGGCTCCCTCCCTGCACTTCCCGGAGCGGATGACCATGCCCTATTACGATTACCTCTGCGCCGATTGCGGCCCGTTCACCGCGATGGCGGCGATGGCCGATTACGACAAGCCCTGCGATTGCCCCGACTGCGGCAGCGAGGCACCGCGCGCGCTTTTCACCGCGCCGCAGCTGGCGATGATGGACGGCGCCCGGCGCGGCGCCTTCGCCACCAACGAGCGCGCCCGCCACGATCCCAAGAGCACCCGCAAGCACGGGCCCGGCTGCGGCTGCTGCTCGGGATCTAAGAAGCTGCCGTCAAAGACGCTGCACCGCCCCGACGGCTCCAAGAGCTTCCCGGCGGCGCGGCCCTGGATGATCTCTCACTGAAGGCGCGGCCCTAGCGCAGCGGGTGGAAGCAGGCGACCTGCCCGCTCTCGCCTTCGAGCTGCGGCACCTCCTCGGCGCAGCGCGGCCCGGCATTCGGGCAGCGCGCCCGGAAGGCGCAGCCCTTGGGCGGGTTCAGCGGGTCGGGCAGCTCGGTCTCGCGCCCCTCGGGCGCGCTCAGCGCCCGGCCCACCACCGGTGCGCTATCGGCCAGCAGCCTGGTGTAGGGATGGCGCGGTGAGGAGAAAACGTCCTCCGCCCGCCCGACCTCGACCACCGAGCCGAAATAGAGCACCGCGACGCGGTCGCTCACCGCCTCGACCACCGCCAGATCGTGCGAGATGAACAGGTAGGTTAGCCCCAGCCGCGCCTTCAGATCTGCCAGCAAGTTCAGGACCTGCGCCTGCACCGACACGTCGAGCGCCGAGACCGGCTCGTCGAGGATCAGGATGCGCGCCTCCGCCGCCAGAGCCCGCGCGATGCCGATGCGCTGGGCCTGCCCGCCGGAGAACTCGTGCGGGTAGCGCTCGAGAAACTCCTCGCGCAGGTTTACTTGGGCGAAGATCTCAGAGATCCGTTTCTCCCGCCCCGCGCGCCCCATGCCATGCAGGCGTTTCAGCGGCGCTTCCATGATCTGCCGGATGGTCTTGCGCGGGTTGAGCGAGCTGATCGGATCCTGAAAGACATACTGGATGCGTTTGCCGAACACCGCCGGGTCGGCATTGTCGAGCGGTTGCCCCTCGATCTCGATGCGCCCGCCCGAGGGCTCGAGCAGCCCCACCAGCATCCGCGCCAGCGTGGACTTGCCGCAGCCCGACTCGCCGACGATGCCCAGCGTCTCGCCCTGCGCCACCTCGAGGCTCACCGGGTGCACCGCGTGCACATGCCCCTTGGGCGCGCCGAAGAGCCGCTTGCCTACGGCGAAGGTCTTGGACAGGTTTTCCAGCCGCAAAGCGAGGCTCATGCGCTGCCCTCCACTTGGGTTTCCGGGAAGAGGCAGCGCAGCTTCCGCGCCCCGTGCGCCTCCAGCGCGATCTCGCCCTGCCGGCAGGCCGGCTGCGCCTTGTCGCATCGCGGCGCGAAGGCGCAGCCCGGCGGCAGGTCGTCGACCGCCGGCGGCAGGCCGGGGATCGCGTGAAGCGCGCGCTTGCCGCCGCCCAGCTCGGGCACGCAGGCGATGAGCCGGCTTGTGTAGGGATGCGCCGGGGCTTCGAGCAGGGTGCGCGTCGGCCCCTCCTCGACGATGCGCCCGGCATACATCACCGCGACCCGGTCGCAGAGCTGCGCCACGACGCCAAAATCATGGGTGATAAAGACGATGGCCAGCCCCTTCTCGCGCCGCAGCGTGTCGAGCAGCGACAGGATCTGCGCCTGCACCGTGACATCTAGCGCGGTGGTCGGCTCGTCGGCGATGATCACCTCGGGATCGTTGGCCAGCGCCATGGCAATGCCGACGCGCTGCCGCATCCCGCCGGAGAGCTCGTGTGGGAAGCTGTCGAGCCGGCTCTCGGGATTGGGGATACGCACGTCGCGCAGGAGGTTCAGCGCCTTGGCCCGTGCCTCCTTGCTGGAGATGGCGTGGTGCACCCGGATCGCCTCGACCAACTGATCGCCGACCTTGTAGAGCGGGTGCAGCGTCGCCAGCGGATCCTGGAAGATATAGGCCACCTCGCGCCCGCGCAGATCGCGCAGCCTGCCATAGGGCGCGCCCACGAGATCCTCGCCCTTGTAATGCACCGCCCCGCCGGTGATCACCCCGGGCGGCGACGCCACCAGCCCCATCACCGACAGCGCGGTGACCGACTTGCCCGAGCCGCTCTCGCCGATGATGCCGAGGCATTCGCCGGGCTTCACCCCGAGGCTCACCCCGCCCACGGCGCGGTAGATGCGTTGCTTCACGTGGAACTGCGTCTGCAGCTCGCGCAGGCTCAGAACGTCATCGCCCTCAGGCTCCGGCACGGGTCCGTCGCGCGACACCAGCGTTGCCGCCATCGGCCGGGTCAGCGCTCCCGAGCGCAGCCGCGGGTCGAGCGCGTCGCGCACGCCGTCGCCCAGCAGGTTGATCGCCATGACGATCACCAGGATCATCGCGCCGGGCACGATGGAGGTGTGCGGGCTGGTGATCAGCGCCGCTCGCGCCTCGCCCAGCATCGAACCGAGATCGGCCTGCGGCGGCTGCGAGCCCAGTCCGAGGAAGGAAAGCCCCGCCGTCTCGAGGATCATCCAGCCCACGGTGGTCGACATGGCGATGACGATGACCGGGATCACGTTGGGCAGCACCTCGCTCACGATGATGCGCGCATCATTCATGCCGGCGAGCCGCGCGGCATCGACGAATTCCTTGTTGGCGATGCCCACGGTGATGCCGCGGATGTTGCGTGCGAAGAACGGGATGTTGACGGCGGCCACGGCGATCAGCGCGTTGAGCAGCCCGGGGCCGAGGGCCGCCACGATGGCCAGCGCCAGCAGGATGTAGGGAAACGCCATCAGCATGTCGACGCCGCGCATGATCAGGTTGTCGACCCGGCCGCCGTAATAGCCCGCGACGATCCCCACCGCCGCCCCCAGCACCGCGGCGATCGCCGCGGCGGCAAAGCCCACGGCGAGGCTCAGCCGCGTGCCCCACAGGAGCCGCGAGAGCTGGTCGCGGCCAAGGTGATCCGTGCCCAAGAGCGCACCTTCCGAGAACGGTTTCACGAAGCGGTTGCCGGTGTTGGTCACGTCCGAGTCGGGCAGCGGCAGCACCGGCGTCAGCAGCGCCAGCACGACCACGAGAGCCATGACGATCAGCCCGGCCAGCGCCAGTCGGTTGCGCGCGAGAAGGGCGAGCGTGCTCATGTCTTGATCCTCGGGTCGAGCAGGCTCTGCGCCACGTCGACCACGATGTTGAACAGCACGTAGCAGGCCGCCACCAGCACCACGCCGCCCTGTACCAGCAGGATGTCGCGCTTGAGGATGGCGTCGACCAGCATCCGCCCGACCCCGGGCCACTGGAACACCATCTCGATATAGACCGCCCCCGACAGCACGAAGCCCGCCTGGATGCCCAGCACCGGCAGGATGCTGACCATGGCGGCGCGCAGGGCGTGGCGCCAGATCACCCCGCGCTCGGGCACCCCCTTGGCGCGGGCGGTGCGGATGTAGTCCTGCCGCAGCACCTCGAGCATGGCCGAGCGCGACAGCCGCGCCACCACGCCGGTGGCCACCACGGCAAGCGCCAGCGCCGGCATGGCAAGATGCTTCATCAACACCAGCACTGTCCGGTCGCCATAGATCGGCCACATCCCCGAGGCCGGGAACCAGCGCAGCTCGACCGCGAAGATCAGGATCATCATCATGCCGAGAAAGAAGGACGGGATCGAGATCCCCAGCAGCACCGTGAAGGTGATCGCCTTGTCCGCCAGCCCGTATTGCCGCGCCGCCGAGACCACGCCCGCCGCCACGCCCAGCACGGAACACAGCATGAAGGCGCTCCCCGCCAGCACCAGCGTCGCCCCGAAGCGGTCGAGCACCTCGTCGAGCACGGGCCGGTTGAGTGAAAAGGACCGCCCGAAATCGCCCTGAGCCATGTTCCAGAGCCAGATGAAATAGCGCTGCACTGCCGGCTTATCGAGCCCCAGATCCCGGTTCAGCTTCTCGACATTCTCCGGCGTGGCGTAGCTGCCGAGGATTGCGGTGGCCGGATCGCCCGGGATCATCGCCATGATGGCAAAGACGATCACCGTGATGCCCAGGAGCACCGGCACCGCCGAGATCAGCCGTTTCAGAATATAGCGTCCCAAACCGCACCCTTCCTGACCCTGCGCGGCCCATCCTCTCCGCGCGACGCTGCATCTTCTCTACGTCCCAAATACTCCGGGGTGAATGCGCGCAAGCGCAGAGGGGCAGCGCCCCTTCTTCTGGCGGGCCGCAGGCCGGCAACCTCTCTCTTCGGACCGTGGGCCCGCCCCGTCTTCCGCGGGCCGAAGGCCCGCGCCGGGGGGGGGGCGGGCCCCCCCCCCCGCCCCCCCCCAGGAAAAGCGCAAGCA
>NZ_JBYNAH010000088.1:5085-8380 GCF_059781815.1 Salipiger sp.
GGCCCCACGCCCCGCGCCGGTCGGACCGGGCAACGCCCGGTCCGAAACCCCTGTGAAAAGGCTCAGTCCTTGCTCACCCCGTCCAGCAGCAGGAAGAAGGACGGCTGCAGCTCGAACCCCTCGACCCGGTCATTGGTCACCGCGTTCTGCTTCCAGTTCGCCACGAAGACCCAGGGCGCGTCCTCCTGGACGATCTCCTGCATCTGCTTGTAGAGCGCCGCGCGTTCGTCTTGGTCGGTGGCCACTCGCGCCTTCTCGAGCAGCGCGTCGACCTCCGGGTTCGAGTAGTACCCGGAATTGAATCCCCCCTTGTCGGGCCAGGCCTCGGTGCGCAGCGCGAGGAAGGGCAAGGTGTCGGGGTCGTTGGTCATCCAGGCCATCTCGGCCATGTCCGCCTTGCCCTCGAGCCCGGGGTTCACCTGTCCGAGGAAGGTGTTCCATTCGTAGGTCTCGATCTTCGTGGTCAGCCCCACCGCGTTGAGATCGGCCTGGATCGCCGTGCCCATCGCCACCGGGTCGAGCATGCCCGAACCGCCCTCGGTGACGTAGAAGGTCAGCTCCGCGCCCTCGGCCCCGGCCTCGGCGATCAGGTCTTTCGCCTTCTCGGGATCGTAGGGGTAGGGCTCGAGCGCCTCGTTATAGGCCCAGGCAAAGGCCGGCGGGGTCGGGCCGGCGGCGACCTCGGCGGTGCCCTCGAGCACGTCGTTGACCAGCGCCTCCTTGTTGATGGCGTAGTTCGCCGCCTGCCGCACGCGCTTGTCGGCGAAGGGGCCTTCCTTGGCGTTGAGGATCAGGAACCAGACATGCGGGCCGGCCTGCTCGAAGACCTGGAAGGCGTCGCCCTGGAACTGCGACAGCGCCACCGGCGGCACCTCGACCATCATGTCGATGCCACCTGCCAGCATCTCGGCGGTGCGGGTGTTGGCGTCGGTGATCGGGCGAAAGACGACCGCCTGCAACTCCGGCGCGCCGCCCCAGTAATCGGGGTTGGCCTCGACCACGACCGCCTCGTTGCTGCGCCACTCGGCGAAGGTGAACGGCCCGGTCCCCGAAGGGTTGCGGCCGAAGTCGGCGCCGTGTTGCTCGACCGCCGCCGGCGAGACGATGAGCCCGGTCGGGTAGGCGAGGTTCGACAGGAACGGCGCGTAGGGCTCCGAGAGGCTGAATTTCACCGTCATGGTGTCGAGCGCCTCGACGCTCGACACCGAGGAGAAGAAGAAGGCCAGCGGGAATGGGCCGGTGTTGTGATAGGGGTGGTCCTCGTTCAGCATGCGCTCGAAGTTGAACACCACCGCCTCGGCGTCGAACGGGCTGCCGTCATGGAACGAGACGCCCTCGCGCAGGGTGAAGGTATACTCGGTGCCATCCTCGCTGATCTCCCAGTCGGTCGCCAGCGCCGGCTCGACCTCGAGCGTGCCCGACTTGTAGCGCACCAGCCCGTCATAGACATTCATCAGGATGCGGAAATCGTTCACCGCGGTGACAGCCGCCGGGTCGAGCGCCTTGGGTTCGGCGATCTGGCCGACGATCAGCACGCCGGGCGGGGTCTGCGCCGCGGCAGGAAGGCCGAAACTCAGGGCAAGCGCGGTGCCGGCGGCGAGCACGCCCCTCCGGGTCCAGGTCAGCAGGTCCATTTTTTCATCCTCTCCGTTGGCTGTGTGCGACAAATTATCATGATCAATTGAAGCAGGCCAAATTATCGTGATAAATTCAACTTGAAATCTCCACGGAGTCGCCAGTGACCTTCTCGCTTCTCGTTCATGACCACGAATCCGGCACTTACGGCGGTGCGGCGGCGACGGGCAGCCTCTGCGTCGGGGGCTGGGTGCTGCGCGGCGGGCTCGATTCGGGTCTCTCTGCCAGCCAAGGTACCGCACCTTCGACCTTCTGGGGCGAGGATGTGTTGCGCGCCATGCGCGACGGATCGTCCGCACCCGAGGCGGTGGCGTCGGTCACAAGCGCCGATCCGGGGCGTGGACACCGCCAGCTGAGCGCGCTCGATCTCTCGGGGCGGACAGCGGGGTTCACCGGGGATGCGAGCGTGCCTTATGCCAACCACATCGCCGAGCCGGGGCTCGTCGTGGCGGGCAACATGCTGGGCGGCGACGGCGTGCTGCCGGCGCTGCGGCGGGGCTATCTGGAGGCGGTGGGCAGCATGGCCGAGCGGCTGGTCGCGGCGCTGCGCGCGGCGGATGCTGACGCGTCCGACAAGCGCGGGCTGAAATCGGCGGCGCTGCTGGTCTTGCACCCCGAGCGGCCGCCCCTGACCCTTCGCATCGACTATGCCGAGGCGCCGCTCGATGCGCTCGAGGCGCTGCTCGGGCGGGCGACCTCCTCGCCCTATGTCGACTGGCTCGAGGTGGTGCCGGTGGCGGTCGACCGCGGCCGCGCGCCGAAGACCGCGCCGAAGATCTGAGGCTGCCGGTTCACTCCGCGATGAAGCGGCGCAGCACCTCGGCCTCCTGCTCCTGCATCTGTTCCTCGGCGCCTTCCATGTGATCGCGCATGATCCGGCGCGCCTTCTCGGCGTCGCCCTCGCGCAGCGCCTTCACGAGGTCGAGCTGGTGCCGGCGGCCGGCCTCCCAGAGCGCGCGGTTGTGCGGCTCGTAAAGCCGGCGCCAGACCGTGAGCTCGGTCAGCATCCGCGCCATGAAGCGCACCGCGAAGGCCAGCAGCGGGTTGTCGGAATAGGAGGCGAGCAGGGCGTGGAACTGCAGCGACGAGACATGCTGCGCGCGCTCCTCCTCGACGGTCTTCGCGGGCTCGGGATATTCCGCCACCACCGCCTCGAGCGCGGCGAGCTGTTCCTCGCTGAGCTTGCCGGCGAGGGTCGCCGCGACCTCGGGTTCGAGCAGCTTGCGGAGCTGGTAGATGTCCTTGATCGACAGGTCGCGGAAGTAGAAGAAATTCGCCAGCAGCGAATGCGCCCGGTCGGGCGAGACTTCGGCCACAAAATTGCCGCCGCCGGGGCCGGTGCGGGTCTCGACAAGGCCCTGCGCCTCGAGGATGCGCATGGCCTCGCGCACGGTGCCCTTGGAGCGGCTGTAGCGTTCGATCAGCTCGGCTTCGCCCGGCAGGCGATCGCCGGCCTTGAGCTGGTGCTCGACGACCCATTCCTTGATCGTGTCGGCAAGCTGCACCGGGCGCGAGCGCTTGGGCGTGAAGTTCTTGGATCGTTGCGGCACAAGGTCCTCCGGGAGCCCGTCACCGGCCCGGCAGGGCGGCGGTGGGGATCCTGTCATCTTAACGCCGGTCAGTTGCCTTGGGCCAGCGCTGACGTTCAGGTTTTCGCGAG
>NZ_JBYNAH010000088.1:8390-18723 GCF_059781815.1 Salipiger sp.
ATAAAAAACTCCGCCGCGCGGGGCGCGGCGGAGTCTCTTTGCGATACTGCGGCCCTCAGGCTCAGTCGGCGGTGAGAAGCGGCGGCTTCTTCGAGGACAGGCGCAGCTTGTCCGGCCCCTCGATCGACAGCGAGAGCTTGTCGTCCTTGACGCCGACCTTGACCACGCCGCCCTTGGTGAGCTTGCCGAAGAGCAGCTCCTCGGCGAGCGGCTTCTTGAGGTTCTCCTGGATCACGCGGCCCAGCGGACGCGCGCCCATGCGGTCGTCGTAGCCCTTGTCGGCGAGCCACTCGGCCGCCGGCTTGGTGAGCTCGATGGTGACGTTGCGATCCATGAGCTGCGCTTCGAGCTGCAGCACGAACTTCTCGACCACCGAGAGGATGACCTCCTTGGGCAGCGGCTGGAAGCTGATGACCGCGTCGAGGCGGTTGCGGAACTCAGGCGTGAAGGTGCGCTCGATGGCGGCGGTGTCCTCGCCCTCGCGACGGTCGCGACCGAAGCCGATGGCGGCCTTGGCCTGCTCGGCGGCGCCGGCATTCGAGGTCATGATCAGGATCACGTTGCGGAAATCCACCGTCCGGCCGTTATGGTCGGTCAGCGTGCCGTGGTCCATCACCTGCAGCAGGATGTTGTAGACATCCGGGTGCGCCTTCTCGATCTCGTCGAGCAGGAGCACGCAATGCGGGTGCTGATCGACACCGTCGGTGAGCTGGCCGCCCTGGTCAAAGCCGACATAGCCCGGAGGCGCGCCGATCAGGCGCGAGACCGCGTGTTTCTCCATGTATTCCGACATGTCGAAGCGCAGCAGTTCCACGCCCAGCGTGCTGGCGAGCTGCTTGGCCACCTCGGTCTTGCCGACACCGGTCGGGCCGGCGAACAGGTAGTTGCCGATCGGCTTTTCGGGCTCGCGCAGGCCGGCACGAGCCAGCTTGATCGCCGAGCTGAGCGCCTCGATGGCGGTGTCCTGACCGAAGACCACGCGCTTGAGGGTCTTTTCCAGATCCTTGAGCACCTCGGCATCGTCCTTGGAGACGTTCTTCGGGGGGATGCGCGCGATCTTGGCGACGACCTCCTCGATCTCCTTGGCGCCGATGGTCTTGCGGCGTTTGGATTCGGCCACCAGATGCTGCGCCGCGCCGGCCTCGTCGATCACGTCGATCGCCTTGTCGGGCAGCTTCCGGTCATTGATGTAGCGCGCCGAGAGCTCGACCGCCGACTTGATGGCGTCGGCCGTGTACTTGATCGAGTGGTGCTCCTCGAAATAGGGCTTGAGGCCCTTGAGGATCTTCACCGTGTCCTCGACCGAGGGCTCGCTCACGTCGATCTTCTGGAACCGGCGGCTGAGCGCGCGGTCCTTCTCGAAGTGCTGGCGGAACTCCTTGTAGGTGGTGGAGCCCATGGTGCGCAGCTTGCCGCCTTGAAGCGCGGGCTTCAGCAGGTTCGACGCGTCCATCGCGCCGCCCGAGGTGGCGCCGGCGCCGATCACGGTGTGGATCTCGTCGATGAACAGCACCGCGTCGGGGTGTTCCTCGAGCTCGGTCACCACGGCCTTGAGCCGCTCTTCGAAATCGCCGCGGTAGCGGGTGCCGGCCAGCAGCGCGCCCATGTCGAGCGAGTAGATCGTGGTGTTCGACAGCACCTCGGGGGTGTCGCCGTTGACGATCTTGCGGGCGAGGCCCTCGGCGATGGCGGTCTTGCCGACGCCGGGATCGCCGACCAGCAGCGGGTTGTTCTTGCGCCGGCGGCAAAGGACCTGAATGGCGCGCTCGACCTCGTGCTCGCGGCCGATCAGCGGATCGACATCGCCCTTGCGGGACTTGGCGTTGAGGTCGACGCAGTACTTGCCGAGCGCCGATTCCTTGTTGTCGCCCGCGGGCTCCTGCGTCTGCGCCTTGGCCTCTTCCTCGGCCTCGGTGGCGCCCTGAACCGGGCGCGATTCGCCGTAGGCGGGGTTCTTGGCCACGCCGTGCGCGATGAAGTTCACCGCGTCGTAACGGGTCATGTCCTGCTCCTGCAGGAAATAGGCCGCGTTCGACTCGCGCTCGGCGAAGATCGCCACGAGCACGTTGGCGCCGGTCACCTCGGTGCGGCCCGAGGACTGCACGTGGATGGCGGCGCGCTGGATCACGCGCTGGAATGCTGCGGTCGGCACCGCCTCGGAGCCCTCGATGTCGGTGACGAGATTCGAGAGGTCTTCGTCGATGAACTCCACCAGGGTGGTCCGCAGCTCCTCGGTGTCCACGGAGCAGGCCTTCATCACGCGGGCAGCATCGGGTTCGTCGATCAGGGCGAGCAGGAGATGTTCCAGCGTCGCGAATTCATGGCTGCGCGAGTTCGCGAGCGCCAAAGCTGCGTGGATGGCCTGTTCCAGGGTATTCGAGAAAGACGGCACGGCGGCGCTCCTCTTTGTCTGCGTCGGGCTCGGGGCCCGACTTTGCCTTCTACAGTTTAAAGTTTGGTCGATCCCGACCACGCTTCAAGAAATTTCTGGACCGGCGGCGCTCACATTTGCAGTGAACCCTGCAATCTGGCGTGAAAAGCGGCGGGTCAGAAGCTGTCCTTTCGGGCCCGTATCTCGGCAAATACGCGAGCGTCGGGTGCGTCTTTCATGCCCAGTCGATCGCGGATCTCGGGGGATGCGGGACGCAGGAAAGGGTTCGTGGCCAGTTCCTCGGACAGCTTGCAGGTGGCAGTGGCGCGCCCCTCTGTCCGGGCTTTGGCAATGGCGTCAGATCTCAATTTAAGCGCCTCGTTGCCCGGTTCAATAGTCAAGGCGAAGCGGGCGTTCGATGCGGTGTATTCGTGACCGGAGCACACCAGTGTCTCTGGTGGTAGCGCCGACAGTTTCGACAGGCTCTCCCACATCATGTCGGGCGTGCCCTCGAAGATGCGCCCGCAGCCGAGCGCCATCAGGCTGTCGGCGGTGAACACGGCCTGTGCTTGCGGGAAATGGAAGGCGACATGACCCAGAGTGTGGCCGGGCACGAAGATCACTTCGACCGGCGTGCCGGCGATCAAGAGCGTGTCGCCGCCCTCGACCGCGGTGTCGAGCGGCGGCAGCTTGGCCTCCTCGGCCTTGGGGCCATAGACGGTGCAGCCATATTTTTCGCGCAGCTCGGCGACGCCGCCGACATGGTCATGGTGGTGATGGGTGATGAGCAGCGCATCGAGCCCCCAGCCGCGGCTCTCGAGCGCCGCGATGATCGGCCCGGCCTCGGGGGCGTCGATCAGGCAGACGCCGCCCGGCGTTTTCACCAGGTAGGCGTAATTGTCGCTGAGGCAGGGAACGGTGACGATCTCCATGGTCTTTCCTTATCGGCTTTGCCAGAGTGGCCCCCAACTTGGAGGATCACAGAGAGCGCCGCAATGCACCTTGATGTGCATAATCTGAGGGATTTCTATTACCGCAGCGCGCTTGGCCGCGCGGCGCAACGGGCCGTGCGCGATCAGGTGCAGCGCTACTGGCCCGACGGTAAGGGCCACACGATGGTGGGCTATGGCTTTGCCGTTCCGCTTCTGCGCCCTTACCTGCCCGATGCCCGCCGGGTGATCGGGCTCATGCCCGCGCCGCAGGGCGTGCTGCCGTGGCCCGCCGGTCAGCCCAATGTGACCGTGCTCTGCGAAGAGACGCTGTGGCCGCTCGAAACCGGCCATGTCGACCGGCTGGTGATGATGCACGGGCTCGAGACCTCCGACAGCCCGTCGGAGCTGCTCGACGAGTGCTACCGGGTGCTGGGGCCGGGCGGCGAGGCGCTGTTCATCGTGCCCAACCGGTCCGGGCTCTGGGCGCGCTCGGATGCCACGCCCTTCGGCTATGGTCGGCCCTATTCGCTGAGCCAGCTCGACAGCCAGCTCAGGCGGCACGATTTCATCCGGCAGAGCCATGTCTCGGTGCTTTACCAGCCGCCCTCGAGCCGGCGCTTCTGGATGCGCACCGGCCCGGCCTGGGAGCGCATCGGCCGGGCGATTCCGGCGCTGGTCGCGGGCGGTGTGCTGATCGTGCGGGCGTCAAAGCGCTACCCGCCGCAGCGCAAGGGGCTGGGAGACAAGGTCCGGGTGCCGAACCCGCTCGACGTGCTGGCGCCGGTTCCGAAGAAGGAGCCGAAGGTCGTCTGAGTGCCGGGCGATCCCGAAGACCGCCGCTTCGGGCTGAAAGAATCGGTCACCGGGACGTGACTCGCCCGGTCTTGACCGTGCTGCCGTTTGCGATACCACAGTCCCCCTGACCCACGCCGGAGCTTAGACTTTTGTCGGGCAGGACAGGCGGTTGCGCTGCGCCGCGGCAACGGTTTTTCCGCGTTTGCGCTATCGCATTTTGTCGCTCCGACGTTTGAAGAAAGGCTGAACCGGTTCGTCCGGATTAACGAAAAATCCCCTGTTTCCAGACGCCTGCCGCGTTCCTGTTGCTTCGGAATGCGCAAGTACTTGGAAAAAGGCGGGTTCCAGTCTGTCTGAAAGCCGCCTAAGCATGTTGCGAGGGCGGGGAGGCTCTGCTACATCCGCGCTGATTTCGACGCCACGGGGTTCCCCGCGGCAGGGACAACGCCTCCGGACACCGGGAGACACCCGTGTGTCGCGGGGGCCTCATATCGGAAGGGTGGACGTGTCAGAACCAGCTTCGATCTCCAGCGGCATCGCGGCACGCTATGCCACGGCGATCTTCGACATCGCCAAAGAGAACAACTCCGTCGGAAAGCTCGAGAGCGATACCGACGACCTCGCTCAAGCGCTGGCTGACAGCCCCGACCTGCGCGACATGATCTCCTCGCCGGTCTATCCGCGCCAGGCACAGAAGGACGGCATCCTTGCCGTGTCTTCCAAGATGGGCCTCGACAAGGCGCTGCACAACGCGCTGGGCCTGATGGCCGAGAAGCGCCGCCTGTTCGTGCTGCCGTACCTGGTCGCACAGCTGCGCGAGATGATCGCAGAGGAAAAGGGCGAAGTGACCGCCGAGGTGACCTCGGCCACCGCGCTCAGCGATGCGCAGGCCAGCAAGCTGGCCGAGACCCTCAAGAACAGCGTCGGCAAGGACGTGAAGATCAAGTCGACCGTCGATGAATCCCTCATCGGTGGTCTCGTCGTCAAGGTGGGCTCGAAGATGATCGACACGTCGGTCCGTGCCAAGCTCAACTCCCTCCAGAATGCAATGAAAGAGGTCGGATAAATGGGTATCCAAGCAGCCGAGATTTCTGCGATCCTAAAGGACCAGATCAAGAACTTCGGTCAGGAGGCCGAAGTCGCCGAAGTGGGTCGCGTGCTCTCCGTCGGCGACGGTATTGCCCGCGTGCACGGCCTCGACTCCGTCAAGGCCGGCGAGATGGTCGAATTCCCGGGCGGCATCATGGGGATGGCCCTGAACCTCGAGCGCGACAACGTCGGTATCGTGATCTTCGGCTCCGACCGCGACATCAAGGAAGGTGACGTCGTCAAGCGCACCAACTCGATCGTGGACGTGCCCGCCGGCCCCGCCCTGCTGGGCCGCGTGGTCGACGCTCTCGGCAACCCGCTCGACGGCAAGGGCCCGATCGAAGCCGCCGAGCGCCGCGTCGCCGACGTCAAGGCACCGGGCATCATCCCGCGTAAGTCGGTGCACGAGCCGATGGCAACCGGCCTCAAGTCGGTCGACGCGATGATCCCGATCGGCCGTGGCCAGCGCGAGCTGATCATTGGCGACCGTCAGACCGGCAAGACCGCGATCGCCCTCGACGCGATCCTGAACCAGAAATCCTACAACGACGCCGCCGGCGACGACGACAGCAAGAAGCTGTACTGCATCTACGTGGCCGTCGGCCAGAAGCGCTCGACCGTGGCGCAGCTGGTGAAGCGCCTCGAAGCCACCGGCGCCATCGACTACTCGATCGTCGTGGCCGCAACCGCGTCCGACCCGGCGCCGATGCAGTTCCTCGCGCCCTACGCCGCAACCGCGATGGCCGAGTACTTCCGCGACAACGGCAAGCACGCACTCATCATCTATGATGACCTGTCCAAGCAGGCCGTGTCCTACCGCCAGATGTCGCTGCTGCTGCGCCGTCCGCCGGGCCGCGAAGCCTACCCGGGCGACGTGTTCTACCTCCACTCGCGCCTGCTCGAGCGTTCGGCGAAGCTGAACGAGGATCACGGTGCCGGCTCGCTGACCGCGCTGCCGATCATTGAGACCCAGGGCGGCGACGTGTCGGCCTTCATCCCGACCAACGTGATCTCGATCACCGACGGCCAGATCTTCCTCGAGACCGAACTGTTCTTCCAGGGCATCCGCCCCGCCGTGAACACCGGTCTGTCGGTGTCGCGCGTCGGCTCCTCGGCCCAGACCAAGGCGATGTCCTCGGTTGCCGGCCCGGTGAAGCTGTCGCTGGCCCAGTATCGTGAGATGGCGGCCTTCGCCCAGTTCGGTTCCGACCTCGACGCCGCGACCCAGAAGCTGCTGAACCGCGGTGCGCGTCTGACCGAGCTGATGAAGCAGCCGCAGTACTCGCCGCTGACCAACGCCGAGATCGTCTGCATCATCTTCGCCGGCACCAACGGCTACCTGGACAACGTCCCGGTCCGTGAAGTGGGCAAGTATGAGGCCGCTCTGCTGTCCTTCCTGCGCGGCCAGCGCAAGGACATCCTCGAGTGGATCGAGAGCGAAGACCCGAAGATCAAGGGTGAACCCGCTGACAAGCTGAAGGCTGCGCTCGACGAATTCGCCGCGACCTACGCCTGAGCGCCCTGAAAGGACAGGATTATGCCTAGCCTCAAGGACCTCAAAACCAGGATCTCCTCGGTCAAGTCGACCCGGAAGATCACCAAGGCCATGCAGATGGTGGCCGCCGCGAAACTGCGGCGGGCACAGGACGCGGCCGAGATGGCACGCCCGTATTCCGAGCGCTTCAATGCGGTGCTCGGATCGCTGGCGGCGTCGGTGGGCGGCAGCCCGACCGCGCCCAAGCTGCTCTCCGGCACCGGCAAGGACGACGTGCAGCTGCTCGTCGTCATGACCGCCGAGCGCGGCCTTTGCGGGGGCTTCAACAGCTCCATCGTGAAGGCGGCGCGCGCCGCGATCGCCAAGCTGACGGCCGAGGGCAAGACGGTGAAGATCCTCACCGTGGGCAAGAAGGGCCGCGAACAGCTCTCCCGTGAATACGGGTCGCTGTTCGTGGGTCACGTGGACCTCAGCGAGGTCAAGAAGATCGGCTACGCGGATGCGCAGTCGATCGCCAAGGACCTGCTCACCCGTTTCGACGAGGGCGAGTTCGACGTGGCGACCATCTTCTATGCGAAGTTCGAGACCGTGATTTCGCAGGTCCCGACCGCCCAGCAGATCATCCCGGCCGAGTTCGACGCGGCCGAGGGCGACGACGCTGGCGCGTCCCCGCTCTATGAATACGAGCCCGGCGAGGAAGCCATCCTTGCCGATCTCCTTCCCCGGGGTGTCTCTACCCAGATCTTCTCGGCTCTGCTGGAGAACGCCGCCTCGGAACAGGGGGCTCGGATGAGCGCCATGGACAACGCCACGCGCAACGCGGGCGAGATGATCGACAAGCTGACCATCGAGTACAACCGCTCGCGTCAGGCGGTCATCACCAACGAACTGATCGAAATCATCTCGGGCGCCGAGGCGCTCTAAGAACCGGAGACGATAAATGGCAAACGCAAAAGGCAAAGTGACCCAGGTCATCGGCGCCGTGGTCGACGTGCAGTTCGACGACCACCTGCCCGAGATCCTGAACGCGCTGACCACCACCAACGACGGCAAGACCCTGGTTCTTGAAGTTGCACAGCACCTCGGTGAGAGCACCGTCCGCACCATCGCGATGGACTCGACCGAAGGTCTGGTCCGTGGCCAGGAAGTGCTCGACACCGAGAAGCCGATCTCGGTCCCGGTGGGTAACGCCACCCTGGGCCGCATCCTCAACGTCGTGGGCGAGCCCGTCGACGAGCAGGGCCCGGTCGAGGCGGAAGAGTACCGCGCGATCCACCAGCCCGCTCCCGAGTTCGACGAGCAGGCGACCGACACCGAGATCCTCGTGACCGGCATCAAGGTCATCGACCTGCTGGCCCCGTACTCGAAGGGCGGCAAGATCGGCCTCTTCGGCGGCGCCGGTGTGGGCAAGACCGTTCTCATCATGGAACTGATCAACAACATCGCAAAGGTGCACTCGGGCTTCTCCGTGTTCGCCGGTGTTGGCGAGCGCACCCGTGAGGGCAACGACCTCTACCACGAGATGATCGAATCCAACGTCATCAAGCCCGACAACCTGTCGGAATCGCAGGTGGCGCTTGTTTACGGTCAGATGAACGAGCCTCCGGGGGCCCGTGCCCGCGTCGCGCTGACCGGCCTGACCCTGGCCGAGCAGTTCCGTGACCAGTCCGGCACCGACGTTCTGTTCTTCGTCGACAACATCTTCCGCTTCACCCAGGCCGGTTCCGAGGTGTCCGCACTTCTCGGCCGTATCCCGTCCGCCGTGGGTTACCAGCCGACGCTGGCCACCGACATGGGCGCGATGCAGGAGCGCATCACCTCGACCAAGAACGGCTCGATCACCTCGATCCAGGCCGTCTACGTTCCCGCGGACGACCTCACCGACCCCGCGCCGGCAACCACCTTCGCCCACCTCGACGCGACCACGGTTCTCAACCGTGCGATCTCGGAGCTCGGCATCTACCCGGCCGTGGACCCGCTGGACTCCAACAGCCGGATCCTCGACCCGCAGGTCGTCGGTGAAGAGCACTACCAGGTGGCCCGTGACGTGCAGGGTATCCTCCAGCGCTACAAGTCGCTGCAGGACATCATCGCGATCCTCGGCATGGACGAACTGTCGGAAGAGGACAAGCTGACCGTGGCCCGCGCCCGGAAGATCCAGCGTTTCCTCTCGCAGCCGTTCGACGTGGCGAAGGTCTTCACCGGCTCGGACGGTGTCCAGGTTCCGCTGGAAGACACCATCTCGTCGTTCAAGGCCGTTGTCGCGGGCGAGTACGACCACCTTCCGGAAGCTGCCTTCTACATGGTAGGCGGCATCGACGAGGTGCTCGCCAAGGCCGAGAAGCTGGCCGCGGAAGCTGCCTGATGACTGCCGGGGGGCCTTCGTGCCCCCCATTACCAACCGGAGGCCCTAATGGCTGATACGATGCAATTCGATCTGGTGAGCCCCGAGCGGAGCCTTCTGTCGACCCAGGCCAAGACCGTGTCGATCCCGGGCACCGACGGCGACATGACGGCAGGCCCCGGCCACGCCGCCGTGATCACCACGCTGCGCCCCGGCATCCTCAAGGTCGAGACCGAGAAGGGCACCGAGGAATTCGTGGTCACCGGTGGCTTCGCCGAGATCGGCACCACCATGACGGTGCTGGCCGAGCGTGCCGTGCCCTACGCCGACATGACGCAGGAGACCTATGAGGATCTCGTGCGCGAGGCGCAGGCCTACTATCAGAAGGTCGTCGAAGAGTTCGAGAACGAGCCCGGTCCGGTCGACGACGCTGCCAAGCTCCTGCAGGACATGGTTGCGGTCGGCGGTCACATCGGCCTCGATCCCAAGCAGCCGAACTTCTGACGCGGTTCTCAGCGCAAGACAGATCGGAAACCCCGCCATATTCGGCGGGGTTTCTTGCATTTCGGGACCTCGCCCATGGCGTGACGCCAAAGCGCAACGCTGAGCTTTCCGGTTGTGGTCAGGCCCTTTCCATCTTTCGTCGTATTGCAGATGATACGGGCGCGGATGAATGAGGGCAGAATGCGCAGACTGAACGCGAGCCAGATCGGAATTGATCAGGGCAATGTCGAGGTGTTTTCGGAATTCGCGAACGGCGGAGACATGTGGACCGGCTCGGGCTCGCGCGAGCGCCGCAAGCCTGTCGTCTTTTCCGAAGCCTACCGCCAACCGCCGTCGGTGCAGGTGTCCCTATCGCTCTGGGATATGGATCAGGGCGCGAATGTGCGCGCCGATCTGGCGGCGGAGAACGTGACCGAAACCGGTTTCGATCTGGTCTTCCGCACCTGGTCGGACACCCGGGTGGCGCGGGTGCGGATGTCGTGGCTGGCGATCGGCGAGATCGCCTCCGAAGACGACTGGCAGCTCTACTGATCTTTCGGAACGGCGCGTTTCTGACGCCTCATGCGATGCGCCGACCTCGGTGACCCCGACAGGGGCGTGCGGACTGCGATGCCGTAGCGCAGCCGCCTCGCCTGTCATGGCGGCCGGCGCGACGCGACGTCGCGGAGGCTTGGCCAATCCCTTTGACTTGAGTCAAAGGAATATCTTGAACACAAATTATACTTATGCGTGCGTCTCCCCGTGGCTCGGTGGATTCACATCCGAAGTGCAAATTCTGTATGAAAACAGAATATTGCATGGAG